>CAZBRC010000011.1:0-21087 GCA_964494415.1 uncultured Candidatus Saccharibacteria bacterium | reverse complement strand
GACGCATCACCTGAAGGACTTACATTTTCTACAGTGGGTGAGGTAGTCGAGGCCGGCGAAGTAACTCCCTTTATGCTGGCTTGGCTCGAACGATTTTCACAGGATAGTCGTCACTATGGATTTGGCAGTTTTCTTTTGCCGGTTTTGGAGATTATCCCTCCAGGCTTAGCAAAGGATATTCAAACAAACAAACTTAGGGGTATATTTAAAAGCTAATCTCAGGGGTGATAGGCCAGGTAGTAGGTGGCTGCGGCTTTGTCAAAACGGCGCAGGACCGCTGATGTCGTCTGCTTTATTTGGGTGGTGTGCAGCTGCGCTTGATCAATGTGAGGTAGTAACTTGCTAATAATGGTGTCTGTGAGCCCCGTAGCGTCCGCTAGAGGCTGTTTTCGGTGTCCGAGGCTGTCATAGACACTCAGCCATAAAACATCGCGAGAAAAGGGCGTAGTGGCTTTGTGGGCCCTGTTAACCAGTACAGCTCCCTCTAGTAAGAAGCCTTCCTGAGAGGTAAATAGGCCCTGGCAGTCGAGGCATTCCCGCCGCCGCCAGGTGGTGTTGGTCCGCCTCTGTTGGCGGCTGTTGGTGACGTGGGTTTTCCCACCACAATATATACAAACCATGTCAACATATTGACATACGGCTGTTCAAAAAGCTAGTGGATAACTCACCTGATTGTGGGGAAAACCCGACCCAAAATACTCTGACAAAACAAAAACCCCCATTTCTGAGGGTTTTCCACGCGGACCTGGCCTTCTATTTAGAAGCCAGGGCAGTCCGCGTGCGTCGTATACGAGCGACTGATTTGCTTGAGGCACCAATCTCTTCGTAGAAGAGCTTGAACGCTTCAAGCGAATTCTTAACGGTACTCAAGTATGAGCGCCTCCCATTTAACCCGCTTATGTTAACATAATGAACTAAAAATGTCAATGCCCGTAACACCTTAAGCGGAATGCCCAAAGGGCTATTTTGTGGATAAATGTAAACGACCCGACCACAACGATTCACCAAACGGTGAGATACAGAATACTGCATCGTTGTGTCGGGCCGGGTGTATTCAGGGCAGGCGAATGATGGCCACGGTCAGCGAACTGACTCATCCCTGAATTCGAGCACCTTGCTCTCGTCTTTGTTGCATCCGCCGTACGGAGGGACTACGAGTTGGGACCGTACTCCTTGGGCTGGTCGAGCTGCATCATCATGCCGCCGATGCTGCTGTTGAGCATGTGCGCCACGGCGTGGTCCTCGACCTCGAGGAAGCAGCTGACCGCGCCCGCCAGGGTGTAGTCGCCGACCGTGGTCAGTACGCCACCACCCCAGGGGTAATGGCCCCAGCGGAAGGACCCGTCCTTCTCCATGGAGGGGACGCGCTTCTTGAAGGCCTTGCTGCCCTCGACGCGCAGCGTGAGGGTGTCCTTGCCGGTGCGCAGCACCGCCCGCAGCTTGCGAACCGCGTTGGCGATGTACCTGTCCCCGTCAGGGCCCCAGCCGCAGACGAACCAGATGAACTCCTCGGGGTCCTTGTGGTTCAGCGTGCTCGGGATCTCCGGGCGGGCGATGGCGAAGCCGAAGCTCTTGACCGGCTTGACGAGGCCTCGACGACCGAGCTCGTACATGGCGCGGCGTGATGCCTTCACCAGCTTGGCCAGATCGGTCTGCTCGCCCTCTGGGCCGAACAGGGCCTGGGTGGGAAGGCTGGAAACGTCCAGCAGTTTCATGATGCTCCTAGGTGCTCTCAATCACGGAAATCTTCCGCAATGGAAACTATATTATAACAAGAAAATGACAAATTAGCAACGAATGACCAGGGGTGCATTCTTGTTTTGACTCCGCCGGCATGGTTAAAAAACGTAGGTGATAAAAATCGAACCCAAAGCAAATTTTGTATCTGTTAATTTTAGCCTAGGGTTCGATTTTTGGCGTTTGTGAACTTGGAAAGTCGCCAGAAACGGTGTCCTGTGAGGTGGTTGACGAAGCGAGACCAGATGTATTGGCGGTGTTACTCAACTCAATCTCGCGTTTTTTGGAAGCGGACCGAGTAAAGTAGGTTATGACTGCAAACACAATAAAAATAGGGGTTAAGAGCAGACTCATAAGCAAGACACCCCAGCCAGTTTCTGGAACATGATTACGGGCGTTAACTGCATCACTGCTGAAAATATTGATGTATAGAATCAATCCCAGCAAAAAGGTAGTTATTGCCAATGATACAAGGTATGTTAATCTGTTGGGATTTTTCTTATCCATCTGAAGTAAGTATAACAAAGTGCTTAAGATATAACAGGTAAACTGGTGGGCGATACAGGATTCGAACCTGTCACCTCCGCAACGTCAATGCGGCGCTCTAGCCAAATGAGCTAATCGCCCGGAACACAGCAGATTATAGCAGCCTGTCTGACACATGAACAGGGGTGTCTCTGCGGTCTGTTGACAAGTATTACATAAAGTGTAATAGTAGGGTTGCTTTGTCGAGACAATGTGACTCCAAGGCACCTTAAAGCCCTTATTTCGCAGTAAAAACACTCCACGACAGGTGAGGAAGTTCAATATGCGTGACGACATTCTTCGTATTCAGCTCGTGTTCGCTCTGGTTGGGTGGCTTTTCGCCATTCTTTACGTCCAGCGTGGCGCCAAGTCGCGGTTCCTGAAGTGGGCAGGGATTATCTGCCTCAGTGTGGTTGGGGTTCTGGTGGTGTACTCCATGACGGTCGCTTCACCGAAGTAACCTTCTGCTTCATTTACATCCCCTCCAAACACCCCTAACCAACAAAACTGCAAGGAGGGCTTCCAGAAGGGAGAGAACAGACTTGAGGGTACCACTACTCTCGTCTTAGTATTTTTCTTCTGGCAGTTCCCAAGCCCACGATTTTTCGTGGTTTTAGGAACTTTAGGCAAAACAGGGGTAGCAGGGCAGAGTGGTCATTGACAAACAAGGGTGCTTATGCTAAAATACTAGGACTTCGTTGAGGTGGGAGACTACTTCCGAGGTACATTAACAAGTCCTCTGTTATGTATCTGTTGAGGGATTATGGGCGCGACCGTTATCCTCCCCCGATAACCACCGCTGGTGCCCGTCATCCCTCTACAGATAGTAACCCCCCATCCAATCGACTCAGTCGACCGTTGTGATCTGGGAAAGGATCAGACATGTTTTACCTGGCACTCGTTGCTGTGGTGCTGTTCATCACGGGCCTGTTGGCTTTTCTGATGAATGCACAGTCGCGCTCCCGTTTGGCCTTCGCCGTCGGCGCTGGCTGCTGGGCGGTTTCACTCGTGTGCGTCTACCAGGCGTACATGATCTACTACAACGCGCTGCCCAAGTAGCAAGACACGATTCTCAACCAACGAAAGGCATTACCGTGAACCTTCGCACTCGCTTCATCGTCGTGGTGCTGATCAGCATCGCGCTCCTGTCGGAGTGGTACGTCACCAGCATCGTCCCCGTGATTCGCGAGGACACCGTGGTCGTGCGCAGCCTCTTCGGCTTCGTGTTCCCGATCATGGCGCTGGCGGCGGCCGCGTGCATCCTGCTGTTCCGGCAGTACCAGAACCCCCACCAGCTGTGTGAGGGCGTGGTCATCCGGCACAAGCTCGTCAAACACCGCTCGATCAACATCGTGCGAGACCTGCTCAACCAGGAGTCACAGGCAACCACCTACGCGCTCAAGATCAAGGATGATCGCGGACGCACCGGCTGGCTGCACTTCGAGTCCTGGTGGATCTTCGACACCTACCGGATCGGCTCCTACTACATGACGCCGGGTCGGCTCAGCGCCGCTCAGGAAGAGCAGCGTCGCCGCCAGTACGGAGCCTGACATGGCTGATCTAAAGTTCGTGATCAGCTGTGTGTGCGTCGCAATCGCCCTGGTTCTGCCGCCAGTCTTCGATGGTGCTTCGGTACCCATCAAGATCGTGTTCGGTCTGGCCATCCCTGGTCTTGCAGCCATTGCAGCCATGGTGCTGGGCTGCCTGATCATCCAGGAAGAACGGGCCAAGCGCGGTCAGTACTGAAAGGAGGGAAACCCATGACAGAGGACTTCCGGGAGGGAGAGACAAGGATTCGAGTGCCTCGCGCATTCACCTTGTACTCTTTCTCCTGGTTGTCACCAAGAGCATAAGCCGTATCACTGGCTTGTGACCTTAGTGACAAGAACACACGGTTGGGCAGGGACGTCATATATGAGATATTTCACGGAGTAATTATCCCCAGAGGGTTTGTAAGAAAAACAATAGTTTTATACTAGCCTTATAATACTAACCTTGTTATGATAGTCGCTACAGTCCTTTGTGAGTAGGGCTGTCCAGGCGAAGTTTTGCCGAGGTGTTTTAGAAAAGAACGGTTGAAAGCAATTGCGAGAACTTTCAACCGTCTTTTGTTTTATAGGGAGCAAACAGGGTGGTATCATGAAGGGAATGGGAGAAAAATCCGACAAGCAAGCCGAAACTCTGCACGCCATGCGGCACTCGCTGGCGCATATCTTAGCAACAGCGGTACAACACCTCTGGCCACAGGCTAAATTTGGGGTTGGGCCGGTGGTAGACAACGGCTTTTATTACGATATCGATCTTGGTAAAACCAAGCTGTCTGAGGACGACTTTAAGAAGATCGAAGCCGAAATGCGTAAGGTTATTAAGGCCGACCAACCCTTTAAGCGCAGTTACAAACCGGTTGACGACGCCATCGCCTGGGCCAAGCAAGCCAAGCAGCCCTATAAAGAGGAGCTGCTCAACGACCTCAAGCGTAGTGGCACCACCGTTGCTAAAGACTTGGATGCCGACGAGCTGGGCACTATCACCGATGGTGACAGCAAGGTTGAGGACGTTTCGTTTTACGAGAATGGTGACTTCTTAGACCTCTGTCGCGGGCCGCATGTGGCATCCACCGGTAAGGTCGGGGTGTTTAAGCTATTGCGCATCAGCGGTGCCTACTGGCGAGGTAAAGAGGGCAATCCACAGATGCAGCGCGTCTATGGGGTGGCCTTTGAGACCCAGAAAGAGCTCGATGATTACCTCAAGATGCTCGAAGAAGCCAAGCTACGTGACCACCGCCGCCTTGGACAGGAATTAGATCTGTTTGTGTTCTCTGATCTGGTTGGGCCTGGCTTACCCCTGTATACGCCGCGCGGCACCGTGCTAATTGACGAAATCAAGAAAGCCCTGCAAGAAATCGGTCGCCAGAACGACATGCTACAGGTGTCGATTCCGCATCTGGCTAAGCTGGAGCTGTATAAAACCTCTGGTCACGCCGACAAGTTCGAAGACGAGCTGTTCCGGGTCAAAAGCCACTACGACCAAGAGTTCGTCTTAAAACCAGTCAACTGTCCGCACCACACTCAAATTTATGCATCCAAACAGAGAAGCTACCGCGATTTACCGCTGCGCTACATTGAGCAAACCATGCAGTATCGCGACGAAAAGCCCGGCCAGATTGGCGGCTTGCAGCGTACTCGTGGCTTTACGGTGGATGACGGGCACACCTTTTGTCGGGTTGATCAGATTGACCAAGAGGCCTCAGTACTGGTGGACATTATCAAAGACTTCTACAGTAATCTGGGCTTGTGGGGTGAACACTGGGTGTCACTGTCGGTTCGCGACGCGTAAGCGCCAGAAAAATACATCGGTGACAGCAAGGATTGGGATTCGGCGGAACAGATGCTGGCCGATGTTGCCAAAACCCACAAACTGGACGCCAAACGAATGGAAGGTGAGGCTGCGCTATACGGGCCAAAGCTGGACTTTATGTTTAAAGATGCCTTGGGTCGAGAAACCCAGTTGGCGACCATTCAGCTGGACTTTGCCATGCCAAAGCGTTTTGGGCTGACCTATACCGACAGCGACGGGCAAGAGAAGACACCGGTGATGATTCACCGAGCAATCTTAGGCTCATTTGAGCGCTTTATCATGTTGCTGATCGAGCACTACGCCGGCCGCTTCCCAACCTGGTTGGCTCCCGAGCAGGTGCGTATCATCACCTTGAACCAAGAAGATAAAACAGTGGCCTTTGCCGATGATTTACTGGCTCAGGCCAAGAAGTTAGGCTTGCGAGCCACCGTCGATAACGCCAACGAATCGGTTGGCAAGAAGATCCGCAATGCCGAGATGTATAAGATCCCGTACACCGTGGTTATCGGTGATAAAGAAATTGAATCCGGCCAACTGATGCCGCGTATCCGTAAAGACCTAGAAGTTAACGACAAGCACGAGGCGCTACCGGTGGAGAACTTCCTCAAGAGTGTTGCCCACGAGGCCAAAGGCCGTGTCCTCAAAAGCTCCATCTAAACCGGCTCGTTCCATCAAGTCGGGTGCTGAATTTAAACAGCGGGTTTTAACAGTGGTCGCGCAGATACCTGAAGGGCGGGTAATGACTTACGGCCAGATAGCTTCTTTGTGTGGCAGCCCACGGGCGGCGCGGATTGTGGGCGGAATCGCGCACTGGAGTGACCCAACTTTACCCTGGCAACGAGTCGTCAAGTACAATGGTGGGCTTGCAGAGGGGTTCCCAGGGGGCGTACAAGGCCACAGGGAAGCTCTAGAGGCCGAAGGAGTCGCAGTAGGTCCAGATAGCCGAATTGATGTCGAAAGGCTGCTATGGCGGCCGTAAAGAGCTCACAAGGGTTGTTAGATTGGACGGCTGGCCCGCTTATTGTGGTGGTAGGCCAGACGGCCTCTGGAAAATCGGCCTTGGCGATGGAGATTGCCCAGCGCTATAACGGGGAAATTGTCTGTGCTGACGCCTGGACGGTGTATACAGGCTTCGATATTGGCACGGCCAAACCAACAGCAGCTGATCGTCGGGCGGTGCCGCATCATTTGTTAGATGTTGCCGACCCGGCCACTGGCTATAGCGTGGCCCAATTTAAAGTGGCTGCCCAAGCCGCCATCGCCGACATTTTGCAGCGGGGCAAGCTCCCCATATTAGTTGGCGGTAGCGGCCTGTATATTGATGCAGTCCTGTACGATTACCAGTTCCGTCCGCTTGGTGACCCAAAAGAACGGGATAAACTTAATGACTTGTCTTTAGGGCAACTGCAGGCCCAGGTAGCGGCAGCCGGCATCGATACGACTGGTGTGGATGTGCAAAATAAACGACGGCTTATTCGATTAATCGAGACTGGCGGCCCTCCGCCGCAGCGCTCCGCGCTGCGCGCCAACACCATAATTCTGGGCCTGCAGTTGCCCAAAACTGTCTTGCAACAACGCATAACTGACCGTGTCGATCAGATGGTAGAGGACGGTTTTATCCAAGAAGTAACTCAGTTAGCTAATGTCTATGGCTGGGACAACTCAGCTATGAATGCCCCCGGCTATCGGGCGTTCCGACCATACATAGAAGCAGGTGCAGACGTAGGCAACCCAGACTCTGTTGCCCTCAAACAGGCCAAAGCCTTGTTCATTCGTAACGATCTGCAACTGGCCAAAAAGCAGCGAACCTGGTTCAAGCGTAATTCTAGTATTCAGTGGCTCGATGACCCCAGTAAATACGTAGACTTGGTTACAACGTTTTTGAACAAAAAGGCTTAGGTTCTGCCCAGGCGTCTGTTACAATCAAAGAGTCGTGGGAGCAGTGTGAGCACATAAAGTGCACAAACCGGCTGGCGACATGGAGAATGGGATGATTGAGCAACTCTTCGGGTCCAAGACCCGGGTGAAATTATTAAAACTTTTTTACGGGAATCCAAACCGATCCTTTTATGTACGCGAAATCACCCGTAAAATTGACGAACAAATCAACTCGGTGCGCCGAGAACTGTCGAATCTACTGACGATTGGCATCATTTCGTCCGATACCACTAACAACCGCTTGTACTACGAAGTAAACCAGAAGTACGAATACTACCAAGCCCTCGAGGCTATCTTTGGGCAGGGCGGTAAAGCCAGCTCAGTCAAGGTGGCGAAGGCCGAGGAGCCCGAAGAAAACAAAGAGTTGGCAGCGCTGGGTCATGTTGAACTAGCCCTGTACAGTGGTCAATTCACCCGTGATGACAGCTCTGGCGTCGACTTCTTAGTGGTTGGTGATGTTAATCCGACCAAATTACAGAACTACGTCAACGAGCTGGAGACTAAAGAGAGTAAAGAAATCCGCTACGCCGTCATGGCGCCCAGTGAGTTCAAGTACCGCACCCAGATTAACGATAAGTTTATCGTGACGTTGTTGGCGGCCAAAGTTCAAGTTTTGATTGATAAAAATAACGTGTTGACCAAGCCGGCCAAAGCCGCGCCCAAAACCGAAAAGAAGGAGAAATAACAGATGGAATTACAGTTTTATGGTGCAAACTGCCTACGGATTGCCACAAAAAAAGGTGCCGTGGTTATCGATGACAACCTGGCAGAGCTGGGGCTGAAATCTGTCACCAAAGCTGGTGATACCGCCCTCTTTACCCATGATCCTAAAGCCACGCCAACAGACGTCAAGCTGGTTATTGCCCAACCGGGCGAATATGAGGTGTCCGACACCTCAATCCAGGGCGTTGCTGCCCGGGCACACATGGACGAAGCTGGTCACAAGACTGCCACCATGTACAAAATTATTGCCGAAGATGTGCGTGTTGCAGTGGTAGGTCACATCTACCCAGACCTGAGCGAGAGTCAGTTGGAGGCCCTTGGGACGATTGATGTGCTAGTTATTCCAGTTGGTGGTAGTGGTTACACCTTAGATCCAGTCGGGGCGCTTAAAGTTATCAAAAAAATCGAGCCAAAACTGATTGTACCGACTCATTACGCCGACAAAGCGGTCAAATACGAAGTGCCACAAGTCGAACTAGAGACGGCTCTAAAAGAGCTGAGCATGGAACCGCGCGAGACAGTTGCCAAGCTTAAATTAAAAGCCGCTGACTTTATCAGCGACGTGGCTCAGCTGGTTGTGTTAGAACGCCAGTAGAGCGTGTAACTATTTCTCGGCTTTAACAGGGGTTGTAGTTTCGAGCAAACCCTTCTTTTTGAGGGTGCGGATTGCTTGGGTAGAGACTTTCATGCGAACTTTTTGGCCATCAACAATCATGGTCTTGGTTTGCAAGTTAGGCTTCCAGACCTTTTTGGTGTGTCGCTGTGAAAAGCTGACGTTGTGACCGAATTGTTTACCTTTGCCGGTAATTTCACACTTCTGCATAGAGGACGATTGTATCTGTTTTTAGGCAATTGGTCAAGAGGTACAGTAAACCTTGCTGGGTTGCTATACTAAAGCGGTATGTTTACGAGTTTATCGGGTTTAGATCTGGCAGTGGTGTTTGTGTGTATTATCTTGTCGCTGGCAACGCACGAGGCCATGCACGCCTACGTGTCGCATGCTTTGGGCGACACAACCGCAAAAGATATGGGGCGGCTGACGCTCAACCCCCTAAAGCACATCGATATTGTGACCACCGTTATGTTGCCGATGATACTGATTGTCTTAGGGTTGCCGCCATTTTTGGTGGCCAAACCGGTGCCATTTAACCCCGACCGGGTGAAGTTTGATGAATTTGGCGCGGCGCTTATTGGTGTGGCTGGGCCGCTGACCAATTTATTCTTG
This sequence comes from uncultured Candidatus Saccharibacteria bacterium, assembly GCA_964494415.1. Lineage (GTDB taxonomy): Bacteria > Patescibacteriota > Saccharimonadia > Saccharimonadales > OMJO01 > CAZBRC01. Next base: position 11,582 of record CAZBRC010000011.1, on the reverse strand, counting down.
GCCGGTTTGGCTGCAACGGTTGTCCATGCAGCCGGTATCGCGGTTGGCACGCAGTGGTACCAGATACTCAGCGTTTTTGTGATGATCAATCTTGGCTACTTCGTATTTAACATGATTCCGTTTCCGCCGCTGGATGGGTCGCGTTTGTTGTATGCGTTTGCGCCCGAGCCAGTGCAAAAGGTGATGTATCAGATAGAGAGCTTTGGCTTCACCACGATTTTGGTCTTTATGTTTTTGTTCTTCCCCCTGGTTGCCCCGGTGGTTAGTAATATCGTGAACCATCTGTACGTATTATTAATGGGGTAGCCGGCTAGAGCCGCTGCCGTTAAAACGGTATAATAAGGGGGCTGGCTAACGCCAACTACATGATTATTCTGAATAAATAATCTTTGGGAGTTCAATATTCATGGTTGACCGTGGTCAATCTGTGCGAGCACCCACTCTGCTTTACAGCAGTTTAATCAAGTTGGTGGGTCAGCAATCTAAAAAGCCCGAGCGATCGGGCTTTTTAGATGTTCAAAATAGATTATTTAAGCAGCTGCAGGTTTATGTGAACTAGGCTTACCTAAGCCATAAATTCTTTGCAAAGTGTGTTCGGCCAATGCGGTTACTGCGAATTGTTTAGCCACAACCAAACCTTTCTCGGAATAGAGGTGTGCAGAGAGATCTAATTTTGACTCTGGCGCCACGTTATCTAATACGAAGCGGGCAGTGCGCTCGCTCATAGGTGAAATACTTACAGTTACACCAAGGTCGTAAAATTCAGTCCACTGGTAAGGAAGTTGATGCTCAAAGCGAACACCACCCCTACTGCTTACACCATCCTGAGGAGTAAACCGGCCATCTAATCTCTGAATGGTAGTTGTACCATTGTTCCGAGTGTCTAAAACTAAGGCAGGGTAGGCGGTGTAGTAAGTAGTGTCCATGTCGAATTCTGACGCGGCAGACTCGACATTAATACCAGCAACCACCATGCCTGGCTGTAAGTCTTGGGCTTTTAACTCCGCTTCTCGATAATCAAAGAAGTCTTGGTAACCGGCTTCGCCGATCATACGTACTCTAGACATAATGTAAACTATACAAACTATTATAAAAAAGTCAATGTCTGGTCGGGGTGACAGGACTTGAACCTGCGACCTCACGGCCCCCAGCCGTACGCGCTAGCCAACTGCGCCACACCCCGAAAAGGACTCGTCTATTCTAGCTTATAGTTGGAATACGCTACAATAGGGCTTTGATGGGAGACAAATGAAAAGCTTAAAATTTGATCACGATAACGCTGCGCTCATCGAGTCTGGCCAAAAACATGTTACCTGGCGAGTGAGTGATGATAAAGACCTTGGTGTTGGTGATAACGTGACTATCATTGATAAGGTTAGCCCCCGCAATGCGACAAGTTGGCGGGTAATTGGAACAGCCGACATACGCTCTATTACCGAAAAACGGATTGCCGACCTGACTCCGGCCGACCGCGAAGCCCACGGGACATTTGCACTAGGTAATCAAATGCTCGCTACTTTACAGAAGTATTATGGTGCGCATGTTAACGAACAAACCCCTGTTAAAATCATCGATTTTGAATTTCATCCTGGCTATGTTCAGTCGCCAGACGACGCCGCCAACATTGATCCGCCGGCGTTGGAACGGGTCAAAATGTATGCCGACGGCGGTTCGCGGGGTAATCCTGGTCCTTCGGCTAGCGGTTTTGTGGTGTTGGATATGGCTGATAAAATCTTGGCCCGTGACGGCTCTTACTTGGGTAAGACCACTAATAACCAGGCCGAGTACCACGCGCTTAAGCTAGGACTGGAGAAGGCTCTAGAACTGAATGCCAAGGCCATTGATGTATACATGGACAGCATGCTGGTTATCAACCAGATGAAGGGAATCTACAAAGTAAAGAACCGTGAGCTGCTGCCGGTGCACTTGGCAATCAAAGATATTGCTGACCGGTTTGACGAGATTACTTACACGCATGTGCCGCGTGAGCTCAACAAGCTGGCTGACGGCATGGTCAACGAAATCCTCGACGCCACTGACATTTAAAGCTCAGTAATTTGCTGTTGTGCCTCTTGAGGGGAGATACGCCCTTTGAGCCACTGAATATCGGCCCCTTCAACTCCGTCATAAGAAGACGTAAAGCCAACTATGGTTATACCAACAAAACGTTCTTTCAGCATTTGGGTTACTTCTGCGCCATCTTCGCCACCGTAAGAATCTTCGCTCAAATTACCGTCTACGACAGCAACGTCCAAGCTTGCATCGGGATTATCGACGAAGTTCTGGACCTCACTAACTGACCCTGCGCAAAGTTCAACGGTATGGCCTCCTTGCTCAATAGCTCTTGTCAGTTGGTTTTGCCAGGAAATTTCATCATCAATTACGGCAACTTTTGCTCTTTCCATGTTTTCTCCTTGCACTAGAATATAGTCTTCCAATCTCGAAAAGCAAGCATAAACATGGTATAATACAGGGGTCAGATTATTGACTGGTCGCCTATCAAATTTAGTTTGATAGGAGGAAAGTCCGGGCAGCGTAGGGAAGGACAGTTGCTAACGGCAACCGAGGGCAACCTTAGGGAAAGTGCCACAGAAACGATACCGCCAGCTTGCTGGTAAGGGTGAAAAGAGTGGGGTAAGAGCCCACAGTTAGCCACGGTGACGTGGTTAAGTGGTAAACCCTGTCTGCTGCAAGGAAATAGGCCCACATTGGTTTCCCGCCAGGGCTTGTTACTTAAACCGCTCGAGCTCGTGAGCAATTGCGAGCCTAGATAGATGATCAGTCTCGACGGAACCCGGCTTATAGATAATCTGTCATAAGGCCAAATGGCCGATATGAAAATGCCGCCCGAAAGGGCGGTATTTTCTTGTCTTAGCTTAGTCGATTGATTGTACGGAAACTATTTAACAGCTTCTTTGACGACAGCTTCAAATGCGGCTGGTTCGTTTACGGCCAGTTCGGCCAAAACTTTGCGGTCTAGGTTGATTTGAGCCTTTTTAAGGCCGGCAATCAGGCGAGAATAGGTTGTGCCGTGCAAACGAGCGGCCGCGTTAATACGCGTGTTCCAGAGTTGTCGGAAGGTTCGCTTGCGATTGCGGCGGTCACGGTAAGCGTACTGCAGCGACTTAGTAACGGCCTGCTTGCCACGTTTAACACTTGCCCGGTGGGAGTGTTGCATCCCTTTGGTGGCTTTGCGAATCTTATTGTGCCGCTTGCGAGCGGTAACGCCTCGTTTTACACGCATGGTGGTTCCTTGCTACTTGCTTCCTAATTTCAATTTAACATTCTTGGCATCGCGGCCAGACAGACTGCCTGGAACCGCAAAACGACGCTTACGAGCCGCGCTTTTCTTGGATAAAAAGTGGTTCTTGGTAGGGTGGCCATGCAAAACAGTACCGGTCTTGGTCACTTTGACCCGGTCTTTGGTTCCGCTATGCGTCTTCAGTTTTGGCATGGTTACTCCTTGGATTGCTTCTGATAACAAAGCTTAATTGTTTGCCCGCTAATTGGGGCTGTTGATCGACGATGATGGCATCACCGTAATCGTCGATGATCTTCTGGGCTAGCTTAAAACCCAGATCTTTGTGGGCTAACTCGCGACCGCGGTAGAATACCGTAATTTTCACTTTGTGTCCAACTTCGAGGAAGCCAGAGACTTTGCGGAGCTTAACGCCCAGGTCGTGTTCGCCGATTTTGAGGCCAAAACGCATTTGTTTAACCTCGAGGGTCTTAGTCCCACGTTTGCTTTTTTGTTGTTGTTTGGTCTTCTGGTAGTTGTATTTACCCCAGTCGACAATCTTGGCTACCGGGGGAGTGGCGTCTGGAGAGATTTCTACCAGGTCCAAGTCCTGCTCGGCGGCAAGCTGCAGAGCTTCACTACGCGACAAAATACCGAGTTGTTTTCCTTCGTGGTCAATAACTCGCAAGCTGTTAGCCCGAATCTGTTCATTCAGGCGAGTGAACTTAGCTATTACTTTGTCTCCTTAAATGCGTTAGCTCTTGGTTGTAAACTTTAGCAAAAAACGCAACAGGGGTCAACAGGAAAGTTATGAGCGACTGCGATATTGGAGCGCCTCAGCGATGTGGGCGGCCGTGATTGTGTCGTCTTGATTGAGGTCAGCGATGGTGCGAGCAACCTTAAGGGTGCGCATATAACTCCGGGCCGAAAGTTTGAGCCGGCTGGCAGCCTGGTTAAGGAGTTGTTGGCCTTCGACTGACGGTCTACAAAAGCGTTTGACTGCTGGATTGGCCAGCCAGGCGTTGGTTTTTAAAGGGTTTTGGTAACGGGCTTGCTGGAGTCGCCGTGCCACAGATACCCGTTGATGTACTGCGTGACTGCTTTCACGGTCGGCCTGGTTAAGGAGGTCGGCGTGTTTAACGGCATCGACTTCTACAAACAAATCGATGCGATCTAATAGCGGGCCGGACAGCTTTTGCTGATAACGAGCAATCTGGTACGGCTGACAGATACAGTCGTTGCTGGTGCCGTAATTACCGCAGGGGCAGGGGTTAGCGGTGGCGACCATCATGAACTGAGCGGGGAACGTAACACTCTCTTTGGCTCTGGTTATGGTGATGTGCTGTTCTTCGAGGGGTTGGCGTAGGGCTTCGATAGTGGCGCGCGGGAACTCGGGTAGCTCATCAAGGAACAATACACCGCGGTGACTGAGGCTAATTTCGCCGGGACGGGGTCGCTGGCCGCCGCCAACCATAGAAAGATGGCTGGCACTATGGTGCGGCGCCCGAAAAGGGCGTTCGGTAACCAGACGGTCGTACTGGTGCCCGGCTAGGCTGTGTATCTGAGTAATCTCTAGTACTTCTTCGGTTGTCGGGGTTGGTAGCAGGCCGGGCAGAGCTTTGGCGAGCATCGTTTTGCCGGTACCCGGCGGACCACTGAGTAACAGATTATGAGCGCCAGCTGCTGCTATTTCTAAGGCTCGTTTGGCCCGAGTTTGACCAGTGATATCTTGTAAGTCCACCTCTGGTGGAGTAATGGCTGGCTGAGCAGGTTGCCTATAACGATAACGCCTCAACGGAGGAGTAGTTTGTTTGGACTGAGTGGTTGCATCGTGGTAGAAGTCGGCTAGGGTTTTGATAGGGATTACCGTCATGTCAGGGACTAGCCGAGCCTGGGCAAGATTAGCCCAGGGGATATAGCAGCTGCTAAAACCTTGGCTGCGGCCGGCCAGTAGTTTACCGATGATGCCGCGGACCGGCCGCACCGACCCGTCCAGACTGAGCTCACCGATAACAGGGGTTCTTGCCAGTCTGGACGGGTCCACCTGCCCGCCGGCCACCAAGATGGCGGCAGCAATCGCCAAATCGAAGCCAACCGAGTCTTTGGGAATATCGGCCGGAGCCAGGTTTAAGGTGATGCGACGTCGTGGCAAGCTGAGGTTACTGGATGCAAAGGCGCTGCGCACTCGTTCTCGCGCTTCGTCAACTGCGCGGTTAGCTGAGCCGACAATAATGATAGCGGGCAAGCCCCGGGTAATATGACACTCAACATCAATCATCAGACCCTCACCACCATACTCAACGATACTTAGAACCTGCTTCATACCATTAAGTATATGCGCATTAAACGGGCATTAAAAAACCCGCGGTTGGTTTTGGCCCGCGGGTTAGTTGTGAGTTTTTATTATAATTTTGGCGATGTTTTTGAGTGTTGGTTTTGACGTTCTTTTTTATGGAACAACGGCTTGCGAGAAGCCGTTGTTACAGAGACGTTTTTGTTTTTGAGCACTTTTTTTATTCAGTGCTATCCCATATACTAACGGCCAGCTTTCTGACTGTCAACATGTTTGTGGTTATTTTTTAAAGATTTTTTAAACCTGTGTATAACTCTCAGCTTGCTCACAGGTTAAATGTCGCCCAAAACAGCGTAGCAAACCCACACAAAAACTACATTTCTGTGTGGAACCTGGTGCTTGCTACATACATTGGTGTAAAAATTAATGCTACACAAAGGCCTATAAGTGCGACATAACTGAACACACTCAAAAAGTAGGGCAAGTGGAGCGGTTCTATCGGCATTGGACAAGTCATCTACAGTCTATGCGTGGGCTAGGTAGCCGGATAATATTAGTTTTCAACTTGTACAGGGTATTAGGGGTCAGATGTGACCAGAAAGCCAGCCGGGCCGTATGCATATGTAGCTATACGGCCCAATTCATGCCACCGAGGCATTGCTTCTTTACGTGTAAACCTATACCGAACTCACAAAAAGAGGCTAAAACAAGCTAAGATGCAGCCGATGTGCACAATGAACACAATTATTCGATGCATCAATCGGCGATCAGATGGTATTGCGCCGGACTTGCATTTATTAACTAATATTCAAAAATTATGGCCAAAGGCGGCTGTAAAAACCACCATATAGCCTTCAAAAACGCTCAAAATAGTAGCCAAAACAACTTGAGACGTACAAAGCCAGTGTGTTCAAAAAATTGCCTGATAATTTTATTAGTCAGTTCATAGCCAAAAGTAATTTTAATTTCGTATGCACTAAATATTACAACAAACAATTGATCCAAAAACCAACCAAAATCAAAGCAATTAACAGCATACCGTAGCATAGAGTACAACATAAGCGTATTGACTTTTTAGTCTAAAAATAGTAGGCTGGTTTTAGTAAGTCGAAACAAAAACTTACACAAACAACGTTTCCATTTGGGTAGGAAACGATAGCGCTCTCACCGCCAAAACGGCACGAGAGCGGTCAGTCAAGCCTCGGACGGCAAGCGCTATATAGTCTATAACAAGAGCGCATTTGTCGTCCCGGCTCCATAAGTCCATTTTGGCGACAGCACCACTTATTTATACAGCTTTGGTGCTGTCTATCTCTTTCTCGTCGTTTTGTAGGGTGTTACTATTTATCTAGATGAAACAGCTAATAAAAAAGGTGGGAGTGCCGATTGGCTTATTGGTATTTTTAATACTATTTCTTTTGGTTACAAGCCCAGACCATCTACCGTTGCCTCTGTTGATTGTGCCATTTGGTATTATTTTTTACCTCTTGTTCTTTATATTTAAAGAGCTTGGCGCAACCGGAGGTGCCCAGCGCCGACAGCGTCTAATACGGGCGGGGGTGCTAGCAGCGATACCGGTGTTATTGTTGGTGCTCCAAACGATTCACCAACTCACCATCAAAGACATACTGATTACCATTGGCTTAGTTCTACTGGCTACCTACTATGTGAATAAAGCCGACTTCTTATAATGTAACCTCTTATAATATACTTAGGATATGGACCCGCAATTACCCAAACCACCAGCCATGGAATTACCACCACCCCAGCCAGAGCAAGGGGCGCATGGTCAGTTACCTCAAGAAGCAGTATCTCCGGGTATGGATGTCCCAGAGGCAAAATTAGCTCAGACGGCTGAGCAACCGGGCGCCGGACTGCCGCCAGTCGACCCCAGTGCTGCCACCCCGATTGTACCGGTAGAGCCACCGATAACCCCTGATCCTGCCCTAAGTGTGCCGGTAGCCGGCGCCGCCAACCCGGCCTTGGCTGACGACGGCGACCTTATCGAGAAAGAATGGGTGCTCAAAGCTAAGCACATCGTCGAAAAGACCAGCCATGACCCGCACGAACAGAGTAAGGCAGTCAATCGAGTTAAAGCCGATTACCTCAAGAAACGCTATCAAAAAGACCTTAAACTGAACGAAGAGTGACCTGATGGCGACCATTCTTGCAGTTTTTATCATCATCCTTATCCTGGCAGCGCTCGCGGCTCCTATTATCTATGTACAGGTGCGTAAAACCTTTCGTGAACAGAAAAACTTTGAACGCGGCCTAAAGATGGTGCCACTCCTGATCCACCTGCCGCCGATGAGCGACGACACCGAGGTGGGCTCCCGTGATGCTCGTGACGTCACCGACGAGAATATCTCTAAGGCCCAAATCATGTACAACATCATCGCCAGTACCCTACAGAAGGGAATGAAGAGTAAATTCTATGGCCAGCGTCACTTTGCCTTTGAGATTGTGGGTTCGAAGGGCTTTGTACACTTTTATGCCGCCGTACCAGTCGCCATGATCGAAGTCGTTAAACAAGCCCTGGTGAGCGCCTATCCCTCGGCCCGTCTTGAGGAAGTCGCCGAACATAATGTGTTCAGTCCGGTTGGTAAGATTAGTGGCACCATCGGGGGTGAACTGACCCTCAAAGAGAACTTCGCTTACCCGATTGCGACCTACCAAGATCTAAAACGTGATGCCATGCAGTCATTATTAAACGCCCTGTCGAGCCTTGAAAAAGAAGATGGGATGGGTATTCAGATATTAATACGTCCAGCCAGCCCAGATTGGCGGAAAGCTGCCGCAGCAGTTGCCAGCAGTAAGCGAAAGGGTAAAGACAGTAAAAAAGGCGGTGCCTTGGTGGGGTCCTGGCTCAAGCAACTGGGAACCGCCGTGGTTAAGCCGCCAGAGGACAAGGGCAGCTCCGGTGGCGATAAGCCCGAACTATCCGGCCTCGACCAGAATATTTTAGACGCAATCGACGATAAGACTCGCTACCCGGGCTTCGAAGTCATGATACGGGTTGTGGCTTCATCCAATGTCTCGCAGCGAGCTCAGGCCATCCTGAGCAACGTGGTGGCTACTTTTTCACTGTTTGATGCTCCGGGTAAGAACGGTTTTAAATATACACCCGCCAAGGACGTGGAACGTTTCGTAACAGCTTATATCCTGCGTTTCTTCCCACCAGAGAACAACAAGAGCATTTTGAATGCCGTTGAGTTAGCTACGCTGTTCCACTTTCCTGACCAAAAGAACATCCCAACCTCACAACTGGAACGCCAGGCATCCAAGCAGGTGGATGGTCCACGTAATATCTCTGACGAAGGTGTGCTGTTGGGCTATAACATCTTCCGTGGTGCCAAAAAGGCGATTCGTTTGGCCCTTAATGACCGGCAACGACACATGTATGTTGTCGGACAGACTGGTACGGGTAAGTCGACATTCTTAGAAAACTTAGCGCTGCAAGACATGTTGAACGGCGAGGGCTTTGCCTTTATTGATCCTCACGGGGATGTGGCCGAGCGTCTGTTAGCTATGGTGCCCAAAGAACGCACCGAGGACGTCATCTACTTCTGTCCGGCCGATATGGACTACCCAATGGGTCTGAACCTGTTTGAGTTTGATACGCCCGATCAAAAAGACTTCTTGATTCAGGAAGCCATTAACATGCTGTATAAGCTGTATGACCCACAGCACCAGGGCATCATCGGCCCCCGTTACGAACACTGGTTCCGGAACGCGGCATTAACCCTAATGAGCGACCCGGCTGGCTCTACCTTTATTGATATTCCAAAAGTTTTTACTGATAACCGCTACGCCAAGCAAAAACTCAAGCATGTCACCGATCAAACGGTCTTGGATTTCTGGAACAAAGAAATGGCCTCGACCAGCGACTATCACAAGAGTGAAGTGTTGGGTTGGTTTGTCAGTAAGTTTGGGGCCTTCTTAAGCAACGAAATGATGCGTAATATCATCGGTCAGACCAAGAGCTCATTTAACCTGCGCGAGATAATGGATAACAAGAAAATCCTGCTGGTGAATTTGAGCAAGGGTCGTACCGGTGAGTTGAACTCTAAGCTGTTAGGTATGGTGTTTGTGATGAAATTCCAGGCAGCCGCTATGAGTCGAGCCAACATCCCAGAAGATCAACGCAAGGACTTTTGTTTGTATGTGGATGAGTTCCAGAACTTCTCGACAGATTCGTTTGCTACCATCATGAGTGAAGCCCGAAAGTATCATTTGAACCTGGTGGTGGCTAACCAGTTTACGACCCAGTTATCAGATGAAATCAGGGATGCTGTCTTTGGAAACATGGGTACGATTGTGTCGTTTAGGGTTGGTCAGAATGATGTGGATGCGCTGTCGCAGTACTTCCAGCCGGCCTTTGATAAAGATGATTTGTTGCGCGTGCCAAACTTTAATACGATTGTTCGAACTTTGGTGGGCGGCGTGCCGACTCAGCCGTTTAGTATGGCGACAATGCCAACGCTCGGTACGCCAAACGCTGAGCTCGGCACGGCGCTAAAACAGCTGTCGGCCGCTAAGTACGGTCACCCCAAGGCACAAGTCGAAAAAGACATCTTCGCCCGCTTAGAGACCAAAGAAGAACCGCGGCCGGCCTTTGGCGCCAATAGTCCCTTTGGGCCGGCTCCCGGCGCTGCTGGAGCCCCAGGCGCGGCGCGCAGCCCTTATAATCGTCCAGCAGCTGCTGGGGGCTTTCCAACAGCCGCTGGCGCACCATCTGCCGCTTCGGCAGGCGCCCGCCCAACTGGCATGCCACCAGCGCCCGCTCGACCTGGAACTGGCTCTTTCTTAGATGAATGGTTGGCGAAACGCCAACGGCCGGCCGCTTCACCATATGCCGCCCCTACAACACGTCCTGTCTCGGCTCCAAATCCGCTTGATTCTGCAGCCCCAGCAGACAGTTCTGCAGCCTCACTCCCGGCTGCCCCAACCACATCCGCACCGACCGGCATTGCACCCACCAAAGCGCCAGTAGAACCATCGGCGACCGAGCCCAAACTCAGTCAGCATCCCAAAAACTCCATCATTACCGAAGAAGAAGGCGATGACAATGGCCAAGAAGACACTATTATTATCGACCGAGAAGGCAACCTGACAGACGCCACGGGCGCCCCAGGTAGTTCGTAGTTTTTAGGTATAGGCGAGTTAGTTGGCGCGGCGTCGGCGTCCGACGACAACCCAAAGTAATAACTCGATGCTACTACCAATCAGATAGCCGCCAACAAACAAGGCCAGGAACAGCAGATAATTGTAGGTAAAGCCATAGTGTTTGGCAGTGTAGAGAGCGATGAGGCTGCCGATGAGGGCACAGATAGCACCACCCAGAATTCCGGTTGGCCGGGCCACGGTTTTGGCCATCACGTTGCTGGTTTTATCGACGGCCTTGGCGTGGGTGAACTTACTAAAGGTGCGTTCGGTGGGCGAAAGGTGATCACGGATACGCTCTAACTGCTTTTTGTAGGCGGTCGCTTTGAGGTTTTTCTCTACAGCGAAGCCACTGCTGGCGCTGGCTTTACTGTCTTTTTTGTCTTCAACCGAGACATCTTTGCCTGATATGGCTTCGTGTTCTGCTTTATCACGAGCAACCTCAGCCATGTGCTGCTGCTCGGCCTCATTCTTGGCCTCTGCCGACCTTTTAATCCGCTCAAGGTTATGTTTAGCCTCTGCGTGGGCATCGACGGTTTCAGTGGCCTTCTCGTGGCTCTGATGAAGTTTCTCGCTCATGTTACTGACCCCCTATACTAACTGCGTCGCGTTTGGCGATGTCTAATTCTTTTGCCATCAGGCGAGTGCGAGCTACAAAGTAGCCCACGATAGTAGCGACACCAAAGCCGATGAACAGTCCGGCGCCTGGGCCCGTGTTGGGCAGGGTTTCGGTGACTTGCTCAGTGGTTTTAACTGGGCTATTAGGTAGCTTAATGTTAATGGTGTTGCCATAGACGTTGGTCATGAGTAGGTCGTGCGAACCGGGGTTAGATTTTGCCCGTGGCGTGTTGGGCAGGGGGTTTTTGACGACTACGGTAATCTTTTTTG
>CAZBRC010000010.1:0-22018 GCA_964494415.1 uncultured Candidatus Saccharibacteria bacterium | reverse complement strand
GGCGACCAACTGGCCTTATAGTCGTGAACACTATTACTGGTAATCGAAACAATTGAGCCACCATCGGCACTGATGATAGCTATTTCGTAGTCACTGGCCTCCAGTACCGCAACGATCTTAGTGCCGTCCGGGGAATACTCTGGGTCAGAAAAAGGCGAAGTTATGTTAAGCACCGCTTGATTACTGCCATCGCTGTTCATGGTAAAGATGCGCTTGTTTCCCGACACCGACTCCACAAATACAATTTTAGTGCCGTCCGGTGACCAGCTGGGCGTGTAATTATGTCCGGCACTACTAGTGAGCTGCTGGCGATTACTGCCGTCAGCGTTGGCGGTGAAGACCTGATCTACCGAAGAAACGTTGTCGACGTACGTAATCTTGGTGCCATCAGGCGAGTACTCAACATCTGATTTACTGATACTGTCGGCTATAACCGTTTTGGGGTCGGTTCCGTCGGCTTTAATGCTCGAAAAATGATAGGCTGGACCGTCAATATCTGTATACATTAACCGACCATTAAATCCAGGGAAGGTACCGGCCGAAGCTTTGGTAGGGAACGCCAAAAAACTTGCGCACAACAACAGCATTGCCAATAAACCGTATGTAATGGTATGAAGATTAGTATGCCGTCTCACAACCCCTCGATATTGTTCTTATGGTAATCCAAACGGAGGGTGGCGTCAAACAACTATCTACAGACTAACCCCTGACAGCTGTGTTCTTTATTAACCGATCAAAATTGTTTGCTAAGTTCTTGTGCGATTGCAGGTCTAAGTGGCAGCCATCATCCCCTGTTTGCGATACGGGTGCAGCGTCAAAGAACTCACAGTTAGTTTCTTCTGCAACACGTTTTATTGGCTTAGCAAACTGTTTAGACTTTTGTGCTGACACTTCATCATATATGCCGGGCTTTGGCATACTCTCAACAAACTTTGCTGCATTTTCATCCATATAGGCTGGACTTACTAATATGATTTTTGGTCGTTTTAAGTTACGTTCGGCGCAATATTTATCAACATATTCTGGATACTGTCTTAAGGCTTGGGCTACATCTTCGGCTGACCTGTGATAGAAGGTTTTTAGGTCATTCGTGCCAAGCATGATAATGATTACATCTAACGGCATGTGGCTATCAACGCATGCTTTAAAATAAGTGATCCCATTCCGACTCGGTTTGTCAGGATTGTAGTGGTCTAAGTCAGTGGTGCGACCACCTAAGCCTTCTTCAATCACATAATAGGTATCGCCAAGCTGCTGTTGTAGTAACCCGGTCCAACGTTCGTTGGCAGCGAAGCGACCCGTTCGGTCAGGTTTCGTGCCATTAGTATTAGAATCGCCAAAACATAAGACTTTAATTGCTTTAGGGTTCGTGTTCAACTCGTACACTCCGCAAGTAGTTCAGGAAAAGCGTCCGTCTTCATGCTGCTATATGTAAAGTGGCCGTAGTCGTGAAAATCTTTAACATTCAGCTTAGGAAACTTCGCCAGTAAGAACTTGACGGTGTTTTTAACGTCTTCGTGGTCATTGTCTGACGAAAAGACCACAAACTTATTGGCCTGACTTAGCAACTTCGGGTTTAGTTCAAAATCAAAAAACGTAATATCTTCTTCGTGGCTAACGTTTAACCAAGGGGCTACGAGTATGACCTTGTCTACCTTGAGCTCGGGGTGTTCGCTTAAGTAGCGTACCCAAAAACCACCGCCCATACTATGTCCTACGAGCGTAGTATCCTCGTTAATGTCATACCGCTCTATTTCTTTTACCCAATCTTCCCAGCCAGCTTTATAGACCTTGAAGACTTCGGGCGTGTGAGCCTGAATGTCGTTTATCAAGAGTTGGTTTTGCAGCCACGAAAACCAATGAGCATTACTGGCACTTGGTCTTGCAGGATTGTAGTATTCTTCTTTGCTCGGCAAGCCATGTAATAAAATTGCATTTTTCATAACCTCATAATAACAAAAGAACCGCTTTCACGGTTCAAATGTTCTCACTAGGTTCATCTATGGAGGGCCCAGCGGGGCTCGAACCCGCGACACGCGGCTTAAAAGGCCGCTGCTCTACCAACTGAGCTATAGGCCCGTGTCAGTTAACTGGCAGAATTTAACAGAAATTTAACTCCTTACATTATCTATTTTTCAAGAGAAAAGTCAATCTGCTAAACTTCAGACTATGAAGCAATTACGCTCACTGCGGCAGACTACTGTGATTATGTGCACGTTGGCCATGTTTTTAGCGGGCTTGGTGGCGGCCCGTCGCGGCGTAAGGGTTTCTGGCGTAGAAGTCGCCTTCGCCTTGCTGTTATTGGTAGTAGCCAGCGGTCGCATGCGGGGCTGTCGGCCGGCATTATGGTTGCTGCTTGGTATGCTGTTGGGATGTTGGCGCGGCCAGGTGCTGATGAGCCAGTTGCAACCAGTTAATCACATGATCGGCCACCGGGTGGTTGTGACCGGTACAGCTACGGTTGATGCGGTCTACGATGACAAAAAGCAATTTAGTTTTCAGATAGATCATCTGGAGTTTGCCGATCCGCAAGCTGTTCAGGCGCCTGGCAAATTAGCAATTGGCGGCTTTGGCGAAAACGCTATCTACCGCGGTGACGTCGTACAGGTGGAGGGTAACCTACGAGCCGCCCGTGGTAGCAATCTTGGTACCATCAGCTTTGCAGATATAAAACTGTTACGTCACAATGTTAGCCCGATTGACGCTATACGTTTGCGTTTTGTGGCGGGTTTACAGTCGGCTTTACCTGAGCCATTGGCTTCATTTGGTACTGGTTTGCTGATTGGCCAGCGCAGTACAATACCCAAAACAGTCAGCGATGAATTATCAACTGTCGGCTTGACTCATATTGTGGCCGTTTCGGGCTACAATCTCACTATTATTGTCATGGCAGTGGTCGCCATGATGAAAGGCCGGTCGAAATTTCAGACCTTTAGCCTTACCCTGGCGTTAATACTCTTGTTTATGTTGCTGACTGGCTTGAGTGCGTCAATTGTTCGCGCCGCGTTAGTGAGTTGGTTGAGCTTGTGGGCCTGGTATTATGGACGGACATTTCGACCATTGTTGCTGATTTTGCTGGCCGCCGTCATCACCGCCGGGTGGAACCCGTTATATTTATGGTCGGACATTGGCTGGTACCTGTCGTTCTTGGCATTCTTTGGGGTATTGATTTTGTCGCCATTGGTCAAAGACCACTTTTTCAAAAACATCGAACTTGGTTTGATTGGCGCAGTCGTATTAGAAACAATAAGCGCGCAGATAATGACCACACCCATCATCATGTTTATCTTTCAGCAGATCTCATTGGTTGCTCTGGTCAGTAATGTGCTGATTGTGCCCTGGGTGCCGTTGGCCATGATGTTGACCCTACTGGCCGGCCTTGGAGGTATGATAGCTGTCCAGTTTGCGGGCTGGTTGGCCTGGCCAGCGCGATTACTTTTAACCTACATGCTGGACATGATTCATCTGATGTCGACCGTTCCACACGCCGCAGTTGAACGTGGTATGGATATAGCAAAACTAGTGTGGGCCTATCTATTGTTGCTGGGTATCTGTTGGGTTTTGTGGCTGCACAACAGAGACAAAAGTGGTATATTACCAGATAATGAGCGGACACAGTAAATGGAGCACCATTAAACGACAAAAAGGCGCCAAAGACGCGGCCCGTGGTGCTGTGTTTACCAAACTTGGTAATGCCATTGCTGTAGCCGCCCGCAATGGGGCTGATCCGGATATGAACTTTAGCCTGCGCTTGGCGATTGACCGGGCCAAAGCTGCCAACATGCCCAACGCCAACATACAACGCTCCATCGATCGTGGTAGTGGCAAGTTGGGTGGCGCCCAAATCCAAGAAGTAATGTATGAGGGGTACGGCCCTGGCGGTGTGGCCATTATGGTGGAGTGTGTGACCGATAACGTCAACCGCACCCTGCCAGAAGTCCGCCTGGCTTTTTCTAAGCATGGCGGCAATTTAGCCGAGAAGGGTGCGGTGGCTTTTCAGTTTGAGCGCAAGGGGGTAATGCGACTCAAAGGCACGGGCGACGAAGTTATGTTGCAAGCCCTTGAGGCCGGCGCGCTCGACGCCGAAGAAGACAACGGCGAGCTGGTGGTCTATACCGATCCCAAGGACTTAGCCAATGTGCGGAGTGCCTTAAGCCAGGCTGGTTTGGAGTTGCTGGATGCTGAACTATCGTTTGTGCCTACCAACACAGTCGAGATTAGTGATGAAGCTACAGCTGGCAAAGTGATGCGACTGATGGATGCGCTTGATGAGCTGGATGATGTCAGCGGTACTCACACCAACTTCGACATACCCGAACAATTTGTATCATGAGAATACTTGGCATCGACCCCGGTACCGGCATACTCGGTTTTGGTGTCATCGAAGCCAGTAAAGGCAAAGCCCAACTGGTAGATGCGGGGGTGATACGAACACCAGTTAAAGAGGACGATGCCGTCCGACTCCTCACTATTTATGAGGAATTAACCGATATTATTATGCAAACCAAGCCGCAACAGATGGCGGTCGAGAAACTGTTCTTTTCGCAAAACGTCACAACTGCTATGACTGTCGCCCAAGCCCGGGGTGTCGTATTGCTATGTGGTATGCAGAACCAGCTGGAGATAGCAGAATATACGCCGCAGCAGATTAAACAAGCCTTAACTGGCTACGGACGGGCTGATAAAAAGCAAATCCAAGAAATGGTTCGGGTGATTCTGGGGTTGAAAGAAGTCCCCAAGCCGGACGACTGCGCCGACGCCCTTGCCGCCGCCATTTGTCATACCATGAACGCCAAGCTCTAGGCGATTCCAGGCCATATACTTGCTATACTAACTAGGTGATTGCAACGTTACAGGGGGTTGTGAGTGAGAAGCTGGCTGATCAGGTCATTATTGACGTGAACGGTGTCGGCTATGGTGTATTAGTGACAGCCAGTGATTTTGGCGCTCTGACAGATGGTGGCCCTATCAAATTATATGTTCATGAATACTTGCGGGATGACGCTCACGATCTGTACGGTTTTATTCAAAAAGACACCATGCAGTTCTTTAATCAGTTATTAAGCGTCAATGGAGTCGGGCCGCGGATGGCCTTACATATCTTAGGGATAGGGTCAGCGGCTGATGTTCGGCAAGCCATTGCCAGCGGCGACACACGGTTTTTGCAAACAGCCCAGGGTGTTGGCAAGCGGGTGGCCGAGCGTATTGTGGTGGACTTAAAAGATAAAGTCGGCCTGGTGCCTGGCAACACCGACAGTGTGTTATTGAGCAGTGCCGCCGCCGGCCAAGATGAGGCTGTCCAAGCCTTGCTGGCGCTTGGCTATACTCAGGCAGACGCCCTCAAGGCGCTGGCTGACGTTGACAGCACGTTAGCGGTCGAAGACCGCATTAAGCAGGCGCTCAAGGTGGCTTCGGTATGATAGAACGTATTGTTGACGGTGCTGATGATACCACTGAAGTCGAGCAAGAAATTGAAGTTACGCTGCGTCCAAAAACGTTTAAAGAATACGTTGGCCAAAGCCGCCTCAAGCAGAATTTAAAACTGGCTATTGATGCCGCTAAAAAACGCGGTGAACCACTCGATCACGTATTGCTATACGGGCCGCCTGGGCTCGGCAAAACTACCATGGCCACCGTGATCGCTAACGAAATGGGTACTACCATTCGTGTTACCTCTGGCCCCGCTATCGAGCGGGCTGGCGACTTGGCCAGTCTACTAACCAATCTGCAAGACGGCGACATCCTGTTCATCGATGAAATCCACCGCTTACATCGTTCTGTCGAAGAAGTATTGTATAGCGCTATGGAAGATTACAAATTGGATATCATGCTTGGCAAAGGCCCGAGCGCGCGCAGCCTGCGGCTTGATTTACCCAAATTTACCATTATCGGCGCAACTACCAAGGCCGGTTCATTGGCAGCACCATTGCGTGATAGATTTGGTATTACGCATCGGTTAGAGTTCTATACGCCAACCGAGATTGAGCAAATCATTGGCCGTTCGGCTAAAATTCTTGATGTTCACATCAAACCCGAAGCCTCAAAAGCCTTAGCAACGCGGGCACGACTCACGCCGCGTATCGCCAATCGCTTACTACGTCGGGTACGTGACTACGCTGACGTGAACGGCGATGGCATTATTGACACCAGCATCAGCACTCAAGCCCTTGAGCTGCTGGAGATTGATGACCTTGGTTTAGACCCGGCAGATCGCATGATACTGACGGCAATTATTGACAACTACAATGGCGGCCCCGTGGGGGTCGAGACATTGGCAGCCATCACGGCTGAAGAGCGGGGAACAATCGAAGATTTCTATGAACCCTACCTCTTGCAGATTGGCCTCGTCGAGCGCACCCCACGGGGCCGCAAAGCCACCCACAAGGCCTACAAACACCTTGGCAAATCTCCAAAAACTGATAAAAATCAGCCAACTCTGTTGTAACTGCTATAATAACCACCAAGATGGATGCTTCTGACTTAACCCCGATGGGTCGAAAATACCTTGGGTATATCGAAATGGACGACAACGAACGTCTTGTTGCGGAAATTCGTAAACATCCCTTTGGCTTACTACTTGTTTGGTTAATCGGTTTGTTTATAGCTGTATCGGTGATGTTGGTGACCATTGGGGCTCTGTATGTCTTTAGTGGTGACCAGCTTGATTTGGGATTCGACCTGAGTTTTGCCAAACCATTCATCGGCATTATTGGTTTTATCGTTATGGTTCTGGATTTGTTGATGACCGGCATCACCTCATGGTTGTATCGCCACAATATTATTTTAGTCACCACCGACAAAGTGGCCGAGATAACATACGTGAGTATCTTTAATCGCAAAATCACCCAGCTTGATTTAGCTGATATCCAAGACGTGGCGGTTGAGCAAAAAGGTATATTCCCGCGGATTTTTGGCTACGGTACTCTGCTCATCGAAACAGCCGGCGAGCAAGAAAATGTTCACTTTACCTATGCTCCCTTTCCATATCAGTGCGCAAAAGGAATTGTCGGTGCTCGCGAATCTCGAAAGGGTATCACTATGGCAGCTGCCAACGCCGCCTATGCAGCTCAGCCTGCTCCGAGTGCCCAACCGCCACAAGCAGCCGCTGCACCGGTTCCGCCACCTATGACACCAAACGCCCAGCCCGGTCCCGGCCCTGGTTCTGACACCACTAACAACTCAAACTAGACAACTATTCGCTAAACGGATTATTACGGGCTTGATCGAAGAGTGATTTTACATCGACATTTTGATCTTGTAATTCCTGGATCTTATTGAGGGTAGCTTGATCAACTTTAGGTGTTTTAATGCTGGTTAATTTTTCGGTCACGGCATCTTCGCTGGGTTCCTGGCGCGATAGGCGATTAATCTGGAGCACCAAGCCTGCAGACAACAGCATAAAAATGACGAATACTATTATCGGCAGGTATTGTCGGTAACGCTGAAGGGTTGGGCCGAACTTGCGTAGGTAGGATGGTAATTCTATTTTCATAAGCTTATGGTTTTAAGTAGACACTAATTATTATCGAAAAGCTGAGTTTACCAGAAGTCCCCGATGGAGTAATGGTCAAGCCCGTTACCTGGGCGGTGCGGCGGTTTTTCTCTAGTTTAGACAAAAAGTCGGTTAATTGAGCAAAGCTAACCGGTTTAGTTGGGCTGGATTGGACAGTGATATCTAACTGATAGACACCGTTAATGCCGGTGACGGGTTTGACCTGGGTCTCGGTGGTAGTGGGTTTATTGGCTGAGCCTGAGCTGCCGCTAGAGCTGGAACTACTCGAACCACTCGATGAGCTTGCTCCCAGCGAAGAGGTAGGGAAGGTAATGCTTTGTAAGTTGATACCAGACTTTTCGGCCAGTGACACAATTTCGCGTACCGCTTTAGCTTGGTTTTTGTCTTGCGGAACGACCGATTTGGCAATACTTTCTAGCTGAGCGTATTTCTCACTTTGCTTGCTCACCAGGCTCAAGGCGTTTTGCTGCTCATCGAGTACCCGGTTGTCGAGCTTTTTAGCAACCAGCGTTGACGACTCTTTAACTAACAGCTTATTACCAAAATAGACAGCCACTAAACTGAGAATAGCCAAGACACCAATGCTTGCCATCAGCAGGTAGTAGACACGCTTACTGTTCATAATTAGTTGGTGCTCCCATTCTTAGTAAACAAGAAGGTATTGTCCTTGCTGAACAGAGCGCGGATCGAAACGGTACAGGGGTAATTACCATCACTGGTAGTGTTGCTGCAGTTGATCGAAACAATATCGGCTTTGCTAAAGATTTTGTTTTTGGGATCTTGCAGATTGACTTGCACTTGGGTTGCCGACTGATAGTCGGTAGCTTTGGCGTTGAGATCAATCCCTCCCTGCAACTTGTTAATGCTGAGGCTCGTTAGGGCGGTGTTAGCCGGCATGGCTGCTCCAATTTGTTGCAATAATTTAGAGAATAATACTTCTCGCGATAAGACCTGGACGGTTAATTTTAGTCCGCTGCTAATGTCCTCGACGCGTTTTTGAGTATCTTCTAGCTTTTGTTCTTTCAGTTGGCTTTGGGCGGCGGCAATCTGGTTTTGAGTGTTTTTTGAGGTCTGGTTAATGTAGAGCAAACCAAACACCACAATGGCGCAGATACAGATAAAACCCACGAACATACTGACAACCCAACGTAATAAGTGGGTATTGCGTTGAGCATAGCTCACGTCATCGCGAATCTGTGACGGCAACAGATTAATCACGAGAATGCCTCCTGCGGTAACATTAAGGCCATACCGGCCACCGTAATATAGAGGGTTTTCTCAATGTTGTGGGGTGGCTCCAGACCCTTAAAGTTTAGGTGTTGCCAGGGGTCTGACATTCGAACCGGCACCCGCAGATGGCTGGTCATGTAGTCAGATAGGCCGGGCATGTTAGCCCCGCCGCCCATAGTAATAATTTGACCAATCTTTTTTTGTGAGCCAGAGCGCTCTTCGTAATAGCGAATCATGCGCCGCAGCTCTTTAAGGAGTTCCTCGAGCATAGGGCTAAGGGCGGCGGAAATTTCCTTTTGCTTTTTACTCACGCCCAAGCCGTACTTAGTTTTAATAATGTGGGCTTCGGCTGGGCTAACATTTAACACTTTAGAAATCGTCTGTGTAAAGCTGTCGCCGCCGCCCGTCACTGTACCCGTTACCATCATAGCTTTGTCATAAATCGTGATGTCGGTGGCGATCGAACCAAAGTCAATTAAAATCGTTGGCACATCATTTTTTTCGGCCTGCTCAAACAAACGGCCAGCTGCTTCGATTGTTGTCTCGAGTGCAACTAATTCTAAGCCCAATATTTGCGACAAACTGACGTATGAGTCGACCAATTTGCGGGGAGCTGCCACCACTAGTAAGTCAAGTTCTTTCTCGGTTTGTCTGACAACTGTGTAGTTAAAATATAAATCATCGATTGGCATCGGGATGTACTGCTCGGCCTCGAGCCGAACCGCTTCGTCGAGCTCTTTCTTGCTCAGTTTTGGGACTGTCATGGTGCGGGTGTAGGTGCGTGAGGCTGGTACCGTCATCGCTACCCGCTTGGTGGTAATCTCACCCTCAAGGTGATCTTTAAAAAGCCCGTGGGCGGCTTTGGCTAGTGTCTCTGGGTCACTGATAACGCCGTCAGTAATTGCTGCGGCATCAAAACTCGCCACGCCATAGCCAGTCACCTGGCGTTTATTGCCGTTGGGGTTTATTTGCATCATTTTAAGACTGCTAAAGCCTATGTCTAAGGCAAAAACAGGTTTATCGTGATAGAAGTATCCAAATGTTGATGTTGTTTGCATGCTTGCCCATCAAAGCGGTTGTGCTTTACCTTAAACTATAGCATATTCTGGCTGTTATTTTAGGGGTGGCTTAACACCTCGCGCCACGACAGAATATTATAGGTGCTGGTAATCGGAAAACTCGGTGGCGGGCTATACAGTAAATTGTAGTCGTACTGAGTGGTGTTATTCAAAATACCAGAGGTGTAATGGTTATTATTGGCCTTGACGTTATCACCGCAGTGGCCACTGGCACCTGTTCCAAAGTCCCAAACCCACGTCCACAGTTGCCGGGTCGACACGGAGCCATAAAACAGCATAGTTTGATTACTATCGACCCAACCACGAGAACATTTGTTTTGTTGAGCTCGGTAGCCAGCCTGGAACGTACCATTACCAACCGTGCTCTCGCTATTTTCGCCATAGGTGACGTTTCCGGTTTCTGCTAAGACGGCGGCATCAACCTCAAAGTTAAAGCTACCGGTCGCCGGTGGGGCATACGGGGCAATAAAGACTGAACCTTCTGACACCAGGCCAATAGCATCACTGCCGTTTTTAGTGCTGTACACCAGGTCATCAGCGATCACTATTTGGGCATTCACCGAAGCCTGAGCCAGTCGTCCGGCGGCAATGGTGACCCGACCATGGTAGGTTGGATTACTCATTACCCAGACATTATCTTCGGCAAATATAACTCCGTTTGCGGGCACGGCAATTCCGGTGGCGATTGTCGAAAGTCCTAGTGCGCTCGTGTATGGGGTGAGCCGATCGTCTTCGCTGTTTACATTGAGCAAGTCATACGTACCATTAGTGTTGAGCTTTATCAGATAACCCCGACCGACGTTATATTGGCCACTGGTACTCCTTTGCGGTAAATATGCGGCTGTTCTGGTATTTGGTGTCTGGGTACAAGCATTGGCCTGATTAGCCAGGTTTGACGTAGCGTTATCCGATGAGAAGGCTTGTTTTTTCATAGTACATAAACTGCCCGCAACCTGGGCAAAATCCAGTGACGGAACTGGGTAGCGCCAATCAGATTTATTACGGGTGTTGCAGTTGATGGGTGACAATATTGAGGGGTCACACCAGACGCCGGCGTACGAACAATTCCCACTTTGACAGCCGCCATTCTGAACAGCTGGCGTATAAGTGCTGTTGGCGCTCGTTACATCAGAATTACTAGCGCCATCCATGCGCACTCCTTGGTTGGAGTGAACTGGCCCGCTGGCTGTCTCGGTGTTGCCAAACCACAGGGCAGAATCAGAGCTAACCGCATAACTGGCAAACGATGGGGCGCCAATCTGGGCTTCTACGGTTCGGGTTACATTACTCCCGTTGACTTTACCAATAGATCGAATCTTAACTATGGTGGAACCGCCGCCTTGAGGGTTTATCCACAAGGTGTACGTACCGGCCACATTGGAGTTGTCGTCGACGTAGTTGTGCACATACGGCCCATACCCCAGCTGCGGATCTGGTGTAACTGGCGTGCTTTGACCATCTTTGTAGTCGGTGGCGCTATGGCTCAGATGCCACAGGTAGTAATTAACGCCGGCCTCGGCAATATTGAAGGCGCGCTGACTTTTAATGTTGTTGCCGACTAAGCCAATGTTGGAGTCAATCAGCACAACAACGGCGCTGGTCAGGATCAACATGGCAATAATAAAGCTCAGCAGGGCGGGCGAGATAAAGCCGGCTTGTTTACGGAGAATAGGGATTATTTTCATAGATTGGTCTTTCTGTTACGCAGGGTTACTTGCAGGGAGCTCGTAAAGCTACCGTTTACATTGGGCGCTTTTGAAGGGACAGCCAGGGTGACCTTGATACCTTTAATGGTGTGTAAGTCAGAAATCGGTTGGGTTAAAACTGCACCAGTTGAATCCAGGTAGGTAAACGTAGTCACCGACGGCGTGATGAATAAATTATCAATTACAGTGTAGGTTTTTTTATTAGCACTAATCAGCGTGCCTGTCGGTGGGTTAGCAGTCATCGGTGTAACGTCGGCCAATAAGCGGGTATTATTATTGTTCTTGTAGTAACGTACCTCAGAAACATAGCTGTCGCTGGGGAAGAAGTAGGCATACATGGTTAACTCGTCAGCGGTTGCGTTGGTAATATCGGTCAGTCCACGTACCACGGTGGCCACACGTTGGGTCTGATAGGCAACCTCGCCAAACGCCACGCCATCTTGTTGCAGGCCAAGGTATTGGCTAATAGAAGTGTTAGAGAAGGTGATCATCGTGGTGGTCACAATACTTACCAGTAGCAGGGTGACAATCACTTCTACAATCGTGAAGCCAGATTGGGCTGTTCGCCGTAATCTACTGGGTGACATCGATGCCTCCCATCAGTGGTGAGCCAGGTAGGGTCAGGGTTTGCCCGTTTGCAGTAACTGACAATTGAGTGTCGCCTTGAGCTGCGCCCGACAGGTCAACTGAACAGTCCAGTTGGGTACCGGCTGTCGTACCAGTGCAGCTAGCGGTAAAGATATTACTGCCCTGCAGGAGTCGAACCGATGTACTACAACTGGCCGGATCGCTATTACAGGGAAGATTTGTACCGGTTAGCTGGAAGGAGAAGTTATTGATACTGCCACCACCGAGGCTGACTTCCGATGGTGAAAGCGTCGTCAAGCGTGGCATTGTCGAACTTGTAGTTAACAGCAAACGAACTTTTTGCAGATAGTTCTTACCACCAAAGGGGAAAGTAGTAGCGGGCGGAGAGGCTGATAGATAGACCGGGACATTTATGGGGTTTAGCGTACTGGTGCCGCTATAGGGCACGGCTGCAGCCAAGTAGTAGGTTGTGCCACCAACCTGACAGCTG
The DNA here is from genome assembly GCA_964494415.1 of uncultured Candidatus Saccharibacteria bacterium. GTDB lineage: Bacteria > Patescibacteriota > Saccharimonadia > Saccharimonadales > OMJO01 > CAZBRC01. The sequence continues at coordinate 9,412 of CAZBRC010000010.1, read as the reverse complement.
GTAGCACCAGCATCGCCACAGAAGTAATATGGACCAGGAACCAAATCTGATATACCGACGAGGCCGCTTGCATCGGTGGTAGGCCGGGTGTCGCTGGGCGTTCTATTATCGTAATAATATTGGGTATCAGTGCTGGCGTTATATTTTTTGTAACCTCCTTTGGCATAGACTTTCACGCTCGCCAGCGGCGTGCCACTGGTGTTAGTAGTTTCTACTAACATACTGTCGCTGCCCTGTGGCTTAATAGTCAGGGTTACAAACGATGATAATTGTGTAAAGATTTTTACGCTCGAGTAATTTGGTTGCAATGAGCCAGACGGGGCGATCGTCGACAGAGTGGAATAACCGGCCATGGATGCCGTTACGGTGTAGTCAAAGTTATTGGTGTCAGGGGGCAATCCATAAAAGACAGCTACACCACTACTGTCGGAGCTGTCCGAGACGGCCACGGCTGGAGTCAAAGTTGAGTTGGCTGCTTGAACTGTTGCTCCTGGCACCGGGTTACCGTTTTCATCAATGACGGTCACGAACAGTGCGCCGGTAGTGCTGGCGGTTTCGGCAACACGGGCACTAATTTGTGAATCAACCTCAGCTAACTTTACATTTTTATTATCTTTTACGGTGATATGGACGATTTTGTAATCTGCCGGGTTGGCGTCGGTGATAGAGGCAGCACTACTCGGTGGTGGGTAGTTCCGGCAGTACTTTTGCTTGAGGGTATTGTTTGGGTAGGAGCCACAACCGTCAAAGGCGTCATCAACGTAGTTAATACTGGTTGTAGTGGTGTAGGTCACACCATTGAGCTTTTGACTACTACTGGCAGGCAGCGGATTTGAACTGATAATACTACCCCCAGCAATGGCCAAGCTGTTATAGGGTAGGGATTTTAAGTACTCCATTTGGTTCGTGGCCAGGGTAAGGGCGATGGCCTTTCGTTTAATAAGGAGCGTACTGTTTACCAAAGACGTAAACAAACCCAACAAACTTACCGATATTACACTCAAGACAACTAAGCTGACTACCAGCTCGACAAGTGTGAACCCACCTTCTTCAGTGCGTAACCTGATCATGCTTATGCTTTATTATACAGATTAAAACCCCCGGTGTATGTAGATTACCGGGGGTTTTGTTATGAACTTAACGTAACTAGTTCAGGTTTGTTTTTACAAACTGACCACCAACTTCTTTCGTAGCCGTCAGTGTGTAACCAGTACAGTCACCGCCGGTACCACCATTATCGCCGTTGTCACAGCCTGATGGAGTTGCAACGTATGAGTAGGTGTTCGAGCCAGCTGCGTTAGCCAGAGTTTGACCACTACCTTTAGGGTCTTTCAAAGCTTCTGGGTCGAGGCCTTTCATATGTGTGCCGCGCCATGTGCTGTCGTTTAAGTTGGCAAGTGTTGGATACTTACCTTCTTGAGCGTAGTAAGCCTCAACCTGGCCGTGAATGGCCTTGATGTCGGTCTCACGCTCGGTGTCGCGTGCCTTTTGTTGAATACCGGTGAAGGTTGTGATAACTAACGCGGCAAGAATACCGATCACAACGATCACAATTAAAAGTTCCACGATGGTGAAACCTTGTTGATTGCGTTTTAGGGTCATGGGTGCCCACCCTCCTTGTTTATGATGTTTTTTTAATGATGCCTATATGGTTGGCAAACATCTGTCAATAGATTATAGCCATAAGCCCTATGGCGTCAAGAGGTATTGACCGCTTAATTGTTACCGACGTTTTTAGAAAGCGACGCAATCGGCCCCATAACACTGGCTGCAATCAAACCAACCAGGCTTCCTAAGACGACAATCATCAGAGGTTCGATGATTGAGCTGAGGCCGTCTACCATCACCGAAACCTCTTCTTCGTAGAAGTCAGCTACCTTGACCAAGATGGTATCGGTTTGGCCAGTTTCTTCACCCACTGCCAGCATTTGACTCACGATGGGTGGAAAATGTTTACTTTTGGATAATGGTTCGCTGAGCTGTTTACCGGCTTTGACTTCTTTGGCTGCAGCCTTTAATTCGGCCTCGATGACCTTGTTGCCAATGGCGCCGCCGGTGACTTCGAGTGCGTCCAATACGCTAACGCCGGCCGACATAAGCGAAGCAAAGGTCCGTGCAAATCGAGCAATGGCTACCTTTACAATAATTACTTTTACAATGGGCGTACGTAGCAGTAATGCGTGGAATTTATACTTTCCCTGCGGTGTGCGGATGTAGCGTCTGGTCAAGAAGATGGCGATAGCTAAGACGATACCAATAAGTATGAAATTACTGCGCATAAAGTTACTCATGTTGATCATTGCCTGGGTGTAGACCGGCAGTTTGGCGTCAGGGCCGCCCAGGTCGGTCAGGATCTTGCTAATCTTGGGGATGATGAAAATCATGATGCCAAAGAATGCCAAGATAGTAATCGACAGAATCACCAGCGGATAGGTCATAGCGCTCTTAATCTTTTTCCGCATTGAGGCATCCTGCTCGACCTGGGCGGCCAAACGCTTCAAAATCTCATCCAAAATACCACCAGCTTCACCAGCCTTAACCATATTTACGTAAACATCAGAAAAGACATTAGGGTATTTGGCAAAAGCATCACCGAGCGGCGTGCCACCCTCAACTTCTTTTGTGATATCGGCTATAACAAGTTGAAAATACTTACTTTCACTCTGTTCTTGCAGGGTTGTTAAGCAACGGGTAATCGGCACGCCAGCCGAAATCATGGTAGAAAGTTGACGTGTGAAAATGACCAAGTCACGCAACTTAACATGCCGGGGACGACCCTTCATTTTCCCCAAGCCAGATTCTGCTTTAACGACTATGGGGTGTAGGCCCTGCTTATGGAGCAAGCTTAAAACCGCATCACGGTTAACACCCTCGACGCTGCCGTGAACAGTTTTACCTTCTTTGTTGGTTGCAGTATAGCTAAATTTCATTTTATTTCTCGCTGGTGACGCGAAGGATTTCTTCTATTGAGGTTTGTGCGCGCAAGGCTTTAACCAGCCCATCCACCTGCATAGTAATAGTACCTTCTTTAACAGCTTGGTCTTGAATTAAGTCACTGGTCGAATTGGTCACAATCAGGCGTTGCTGCTCGGCTGAGTTATCCAGAACTTCGTATAATCCGATACGTCCACGGTAGCCGCTGTGACCACAGCTATTGCAGCCATCAGGGGCGGCTCGCCACAGTTTTGTAATCCGGTTCTCGGTAGTGGAGGGTTCATTGGTGTCACCAGTCTTGCTGTGAGCTTCTTTGCCGATGCCGCTTTCTAACGCCTGCGACTCTAACTGATGCAGACGTTTAAAGTCGGCTGCGCCAGACATATTAAATGCCTCCTGAATATGCTTGAGCTCAGCTGCATCTGGCGTGTATGGCTGCCGACAATCAACGCACAAACGACGGACGAGTCGTTGTCCGACTACCGCTCGTACGGTGCTGGCAATTAAGAATGGCTCAATGCCCATATCCAGCAAACGCGGCAAAGAAGTGGCGGCGTTATTAGTGTGCAGAGTAGCAAACACCAAGTGTCCTGTCAGCGCAGCCTGCACACCAAGGTTAGCGGTTTCGGAATCTCGAATCTCACCAACCATGATGACGTTGGGATCTTGACGTAACAGCGCTCGCAAACCAGTTGCAAAGGTCATGCCGGCAATGGGGTTGACCTGAGTTTGGTTGGCGCCCGGAATCTTATATTCCACCGGATCCTCGATGGTAGAAATATTCACTGTCGGTTTGTTCAAGATGCTCAAGATACTAAACAGACTAGTTGACTTACCTGATCCGGTCGGTCCGGTTACTAGAATCATGCCATGCGGTTGCGTTATGGCGTGGTTAATCGTTTCCAGCGATCGTCCCCAGTAGCCCAGTTCTTGTAGCGTTAGGGCTCGACTCGACTCACTCAAAATACGCATTACCACCTTTTCACCTTCGGTGATAGGCAGAGTAGAAACACGCAGGGCATAAACGGCGTCACCGATTTGTATTTTAAAGCGGCCGTCCTGTGGGACGCGTCTTTCGTCAATCTTTAGGTTGGACAAGATCTTAATGCGGGACACCAGAGCGCCCAGCACTTTTTTAGGCAGTTTATTAGCTTCTCGTAAGACACCATCGACGCGGTAGCGAACCACCACACTGTCTTCTCGTGGTTCGATGTGAATGTCACTAGCCCCCGACTTAACGGCGTATTCGATTAATAAGTTAACAGTTTGGGCGATTGGTGAATCTTCGGCCAGATCTTCTTCGCTGACTTGTTCTTCTTCTTTTTTCTCTTCGTCCGGGGCGATGACCTTGGTGAGCTCAGTACTGATATTGCCGCGGTATTGATCGATGGCGGCCTGGATATTACTGGTGGTGGCTAAATAAACCTTTAATTTATTCCCCAATTCTTTTTGCAAAAAGTTGACGGCTTGAATGTCGTCGGGGTCTTCCATGGCCAGCAGCTTAGTGCCATCTTTTTGGCTTTCGAATAGAACCACCCCGTACTGTCGAGCAATGCGCTCAGGAATTTGGCGCAGTGTTTCTTTTTTTATCTCCTTGGGGTTAAGTTCTACAAAAGGAACATCAATTTCGGCAGCAAACAGTTTGGTGAGATCTTTCTCTGACACCAGGTTGCTGCTGATGGCGAGGTCTTGCAACGGTTTTTTATCACCAAGATTCTGCTCTTTAAGAGCTTTCAATTGCTCATCAGTGGCCAGTTTTGTGCCCACCAATAATTTTTCCACCAATGAATCTGAAATACGCATAGGATTACTTACTGTCCATTATATAAGAAAAAACATAAGCAGGTTATCCCAATATTTTTGTGGGGGTTTTAACAAGGACTTAATCATGGCTTTGCTATACTGAGGGTACTGACTAACGGTGGGAAATGAGAGGGGTTTACTGTGCCGACCAAAAAAGATCCAAAAGTTATGACCGACGTAGAAGCCACCGGCCGACAGAAAGCCTTGGGCTTAGCGCTGGAAACTATCGAAAAACAATATGGTAAAGGCTCAATTATGAAATTGGGTGAGTCGCACCATGCCGATGTGGAGACCATCCCAACCGGAAGCCTGAGTCTCGACTTGGCACTGGGTGGCGGTTTGCCAAAAGGCCGAATCATCGAGATTTATGGGCCAGAAAGCTCAGGTAAGACTACTCTGACGCTGCACGCTATTGCGGCAGTTCAGAGACAGGGTGGTACGGCTGCCTTTATTGATGCTGAGCACGCCCTCGACCCTGTGTACGCCAAACGAATTGGTGTGGATGTTGCCAACCTACTTCTATCCCAGCCAGACAATGGTGAGCAGGCACTAGAAATTACCGAGACCCTGGTGCGTAGTAATGCAGTTGACCTGGTGGTAATTGACTCGGTAGCAGCCTTGGTACCAAGAGCCGAAATCGAAGGTGACATGGGTGACAGCCTGCCTGGTCTGCAAGCCCGCTTAATGAGCCAAGCGCTGCGCAAGCTTACAGCGATTATTAGTCGGTCTAAAACCACGGTTATTTTCATCAACCAAATCCGCATGAAAATCGGCGTGATGTTTGGTAATCCCGAAACAACTACAGGTGGTAATGCGCTCAAATTTTACTCGAGTGTACGGATGGATATTCGCCGCCAAGCTCAGATTAAGCAGGGCGATGAAGTCATCGGTAACCATACCAAGGTGAAGGTAGTCAAGAACAAGATCGCACCGCCATTCCGCGAAGCCGAATTCGACATTATGTACAACCAAGGTATTTCACGAAGCGGCGATGTGATTGACCTTGCTACAAAATTCGATATTGTCGAAAAGGCTGGTGCCTGGTTCTCTTACAACGGTGAAAAAATTGCCCAAGGCAGGGAAGGGGCCAAGAAGTATCTTGATGAGAACCCCAAGATCATGGAAGAAATTGCCAAAAAAGTCACCGAAGCCGCTGCCTCTAAAGAGGACTAGATCTGAAAATTACCAGTATCAAGCAACAGGTAAAGCGTGCCGACCGCTACTCTGTGTTTGTTGATGAGAAATACAGCTTTTCGTTAAGTGAAGCCGCGCTGATAGCCAGTGGGTTACATAGTGGCCAGGAGCTGACAGCGGTGGAACTAGAGAAGCTCAAAGATACCTCGCAGTTCGACAAACTATATAACCGCACGTTGATGTTGGTTGCTCGCCGTCCCCGCAGTCGTTGGGAGTTAGAGGATTATTTACGTCGTAAAGACTCCCATGCACCGCTCTCGGAACAAATACTTAACAAGTTAAGTGAATATGGCTACGTCGATGATAAAAAGTTTGCCCAACTGTGGGTCGAGAACCGTCGCTTGCTTCGCCCCACCAGCCGTCGACGTTTGATCCAGGAGCTTCGGCAAAAACGGATTAGCCCCGAAATCATAGAAGAAGTGTTGGCTGAGGATGACACCGATGAATTGAGTGAGCTGCGCGAGCTGGTAATTAAAAAGCGGCGACAGTCGAAATATCAAGACAATCTGAAACTAATGCAGTACCTGGCTCGTCAAGGTTTTTCGTATGGTGACATTAAATCGGTATTAAATGAGGTAGACGAACCGTCTTAAGCGGCAGGAGCAGGCTTCATGGGGGCTCGCCCCCTGTTTTTAGTGGGTTGTAACGGGTTTTTAATAATAATTCGGCGGCTGTTGATTTCGATTATCTGATTGCGGTCAACGCTGAGCTGGCCACCCCCAAAGCTTTTTATAAGGGATTGGCCCACATATAGTTTGTGAACATACGACGAATCGCTGTCCACTGCATAATCACTCACCTTGCCCAGACGTTTTTTGTTGGCTGTGACCACCTGCTTGCCTATGAGTACAAAATGAATGGCCAATATCTTCTGTAGGCGGACAAGCTCGTCTGGTTCGGTTAAGACCTCATGGTCATTAACAAAATAACCGTGTGGGTTTTGCTCTCGGATGTCCTGGGTCAGCAAGATAAGCGGGTCTTTCTGAAATCTATCCTGGCAGTAAAAACCCTCAATTTTTAAATTGTTAGGATTTATGATTGGCTCCACGACAGTTGCCACCGGTGCCCCTGTACGCAAGCTTATAACCGGTTGACCCAACAGTGCTCCACTCAACTGCAACATAATAGCTTTAGTATACCGAAATCTTAATCATGTGGATAAGCTTTTACACCAGCAAGGTAGCCGATTATAGTAGTTCACATTATGAAACGTATATTCATAGCACTCGTTGTAGGTATGTATGTGGGGGCAGCCCTGTTCTGTTGGTTTGCTCAACCGGTTAAGGCGAGTGGGCTTGTTGACACAGTGCTAATAACAGAAGTACAAACTGGTAGTACAACGTCTGCCAGCGATGAGTTTATAGAACTATATAATGCCAGCACCGAGAGCATTGATGTTAGTAGTTGGCGTTTGGAGTATTTCCCGGCTACCGCTGCTAACTTCGATAACCCCTCACGGAAGATTCCGCTGCACGGCATTATTGGTGGACACAGATATTTTTTAGCAGCAAGCCTCAATTACTTAACGGATAAAGCCAACGAGACATTCAGCGCGACCCTTGCCAAGACGGGTGGGCATGTGCGGCTGGTTAGGCAGGCCACTGAATTTTCGGAAGTGGAGGTGAAGGATTTAATTGGCTGGGGTGGTGCGTTGCACCCACAAATAACGGCCTCACCTGCCCCAGCCGAAGGCAAAAGCCTCACACGAAAGACTGACACGAGTGGAGTCTATGCCAATACGCAAAACAACCTGGCTGATTTCGCTATAAACGATATGCCGCAACCACAAGCCGATATGGTTTTAACTGCCTCTCCAGAAGAGCCAAGTCCTGCTAACCCCTCTCCCGATCCTATTGAGAACCCGCCAACAGAAGCCACAGGTTTGGGTGAGTCCCCAACCGCTAGTCCTGATCCAATTGTGGCAAGCCCATCGATCCAGCTACTACCTCCACAAATCACTGAGCTGTTGCCCAATCCTAAAGCCCCAGCCAGCGACGATACTGACGAGTATGTCGAGTTGTTTAACCCTAACAATGACAGTCTGTCGCTGGCTGGCTATAAGTTACAAACGGGCAATAGTTTCTCGTATAGCTACACATTTAGTCAGGAACTATTGCCCGGCCAGTCGTATGTGGCGTTTATGGTGACACAAACAGGCGATGTGCTTGCCAATGGTGGCGGCAAGACACGATTAGTTGATCCCCAGGGCAACATAGTTGACAGCACGGTTTATGAAGCAGCTGATGACGGTTTGGCCTGGGCGTACATAAATGGATCGTGGCAGTGGACGTCAATACCAACCCCCAACGCCGCTAATCTCTTGAGTGGTAGTGGTGTTGCTGCCAAAACTGCCACAAAAAAGGCGACGTCGACAAAGAGTAAGGCTGCCAAAACTACTACTACCAAAAAGCCAGCAACAAAAGCTGCCACTAAGACGGCAAAGAAAGCTAATGGCAGCAATCAGGACAAAGATGAGCCCGGAACAACCACGATTCACTGGGGAATCCTTGCAGGTGTAACTGCAGTCGCGGTAGGATATGCTTTGTATGAATATAGAGACGACATTGCAAATCGAATCCACCAGCTCCGTCGATACCGAACGAATCGGCGAGCTGTTGGGGAAGAACGTTAGGGGTGGTGAAGTTATCGAACTGCAGAGTGATCTGGGCGGCGGCAAGACCACCTTAGTTCGGGGGCTGGCCAAAGGCGTTGGTAGCACTGATACGGTGGCAAGCCCAAGCTTTACGATTCAAAAAGTCTACAAAACTGAACGGCTGGCCAAGTCAGTTAAGGGTGTGATTGCTATTCAACATTTTGATTTTTATCGGCTTGGCGCCCATCCCGAGCAAATGGCTCACGAATTAGAGGAGGCCATGCTTAACAAAGCCAACGTGGTGGTTCTAGAATGGGCAAGGGCGGTTGAGCAAATGCTACCGCAAGTTCGTGTCAGGGTAAGTATTGGCCGAGTCGACGAAACGACCCGAAACATATTAATCACGTGTCCGATTCAGCTGTTTTATCTTGTCGAAGGGATTGATGGCAAGATTGGAACGCCGGAGTAGTCATGATTTTGACGATTCGCAGCGATCAGCCAGAGGCCGAGGTGGGATTATATGACCAACACGACCAGTTACAATACATAAAGTGGCAAGCCCACCGAGAGCTGGCAGAGACTATCCACCAAAAAATTGGACAGATGCTTAAAGCGCAAAAGCGTGACTGGCAGGATATTACTGGAGTGGTTGTATATCAAGGGCCGGGTAGTTTCACGGGGCTGCGCATCGGTGTCAGTGTGGCAAACGCAATTGCCTATGGGCTGGGGATTCCTGTGGCGGGGGCAAGGGGTGAAGCATGGTTAGAGGACGGGCAAAAGCAGCTGGCTCATGCCAAAAAGCTGCAGCCAGTCGTTCCAGAGTATGGCAGCCCGCCACACATTACACAGCCTAAGAAGTAATTTTACTTGACTTTTGGCCTGTTAAGG
>CAZBRC010000009.1:0-22284 GCA_964494415.1 uncultured Candidatus Saccharibacteria bacterium | reverse complement strand
GCTCAAAAAAGTAATGGCTGAGCTGGAAAGTGACAAAAAATCGATCGTCTTTATTGATGAGCTTCATCTTATTGTAGGCGCCGGCGCCGCAGAGGGTGCTATGGATGCCGGCAACATTCTCAAGCCTGCCTTAGCGCGGGGCAAAATCCAGATGATTGGCGCTACCACGACCGCCGAATACACCAAGCATATCGAAAAAGACGCTGCGCTTGAACGACGCTTTCAGCCAATCCAGGTGCCAGAAGCCACCCCACCCGAAACCCTGGCAATTCTAAAAGGTCTGCGTAAACACTATGAGGACTTCCACGCCGTCAAAGTCAGCGATGAGGTTTTAGAAGACACCGTTACATTGGCCCAACGTTACATTCAGGATCGCTTTATGCCTGACAAGGCAATCGATTTGCTCGACGAAACCGCTGCTCATTTGCGGGTTGACAAGGGTAAAACTCCACCAGAGGCGCGCAAACTACAAAAGGAATTGAAACTGGTGAATATTCGTCGAGAAGAAGCCGCCGAAGCCGAGGACTACGAGAAGGCCGCAGCCTATAAGACACGGGCTAGTCAGATTCAAGACAAGTTAAGTCGTTTACAGGCAGAGCACAAGCACACCAACGAATTAATAATGTCGAGTGAAGATGTAGCTGAGGTGGTGGCTCGTATTACCGGTGTTCCCGTAACTAAAGTAATCCGTTCAGAAGCAAAATACTTACTTAACCTCGAAAAGACCTTATCTAAATACGTCATTGGCCAGAACGAAGCCGTCACGGCCGTCGCTAAAGCAATTCGGCGCAACCGTGTGGGCGTAGGCAGTGAAAAACGGCCAATCGGTTCCTTCATCTTCTTAGGCCCAACCGGTGTCGGAAAAACCGAATTAGCCCGAGTCCTGGCCCGTGAGTTCTTTGGTAGCAGCGACGCCCTGGTCAAAATTGATATGAGTGAGTTTGGTGAACGCCACACAGTATCTCGCTTAGTCGGTGCTCCGGCCGGCTATGTTGGTTACGATGACGGCGGCCAATTAACCGACAAGATACGCCGCCAACCATATAGTCTGATTTTGCTTGACGAAATCGAAAAGGCTCACCCAGAAGTGTTTAACATGTTGCTTCAGATGCTGGAAGATGGTGTGCTGACCGACGCCAAAGGTCGCAAAGTTGATTTCACCAATACTATAGTAATTATGACCAGTAATATTGGTGCAGAAAAACTGCAGAAAGAGGCTAACCTTGGTTTCCGTGCCATGGCCGACAAAGACCTTGATGACTTGGATAGTTTGCACGAGGCTAACCGTGACAAAGTGACCGATGAACTTAAAAAACTCATGCGACCAGAATTGTTAAATCGTATTGATAAAGTAATTGTTTTCCGGGCGCTAACCAAAAAGGACGTCACCAAAATATTAGATCTACAGTTAGCGGAACTACGACAACGCCTAATAAAACACGGGCTTGGACTTAATGTAACCGGTGCAGCCAAACAATATTTGCTTAAACATGGTTACGACGCCCAGAACGGGGTACGACCATTACGACGATTAATTCAAGACACAATTGAAGATCAAATCGCCGTAGAATTGCTCGACAATAAGTACGAAAAAGGCAATATCATACAGGTTGGCGGTAAAGGTCAAGAACTCGTGTATTCTGTCGCCCAAGAGTAATTTCTCAGCTGTAATTTAGCCAAGAATGCTACACTAACCATATGCAAAAAGCGTCACGTCTCAGAGCTGGGGTGCTGGTAATTCTGTTGGCTTTGTTGGTGGGCGTATGGTGGCAGCGTCAGACAATTTATGACTATGCGCGACTATACAACTATACTGCTCCACCCGAGGTTGCGGCATTGGCTGACCGTACAACTATGAACAGCTCAAGCCGGCGATTGTTTTATGTATATCGTCCAGCTATAGAAGATAAATCCCAGTTTAATGCTGACTGTACGGCCAGTGAACAGACGATAGTCCTTGGTTGTTATGTACAGGGGCAGGGGATTTATCTATACAAAGTTACCGACAGCCGTCTAAATGGCGTCCAGGAGGTCACGGCCGCCCACGAAATGTTGCATGCCGCCTATACACGCTTGTCGGCTTCAGAAAAAACCAAGGTCGACCAAATGACTGCAGCCGCGTATGCCAAAATTACTGATGAGCGATTGCGAAAAACGGTTGATGCCTACCGGGCGAAAGACCAATCAGTCGTACCAAACGAGTTACATTCAATTTTAGGAACAGAAGTTCGTGCTTTACCCAACGATTTAGAAGCCTACTATAAACGATATTTTAATAATCGTCTGGCGGTGGTTGGTTATTCCGAGAAATACCAGCAAGCTTTTACTGAGCGACAGAAACAAATTGAGCAGTATGATGGGCAACTCAAAAATATAAAGCAACAAATTGATGATCTGCAGAGCTCTCTGCAAGCCCAAGAGCGCGATTTACGCAGTCAAAAGGTAACAATGGATAACTTATACGCACAGCGCCAGTTCGAAGCGTATAACACCCTGGTTGCTCCTTATAATATGAAGGTACGTGCCTATAATAGCCAGGCTGATTCGGCCCAAGCATTGATTGACCAATACAATAGCATTGTGAATACGCGTAATGCGCTGGCCGTTGAAGAAAGTCAGCTGGTGAAGGCGATTGATAGCCGCCCATCCACCCTTCAAACGCAATAAGCAAATAGGTGATAGACTAGCTATATGGTTAAAAAAGCCTCGGTGGAATTTGTTTGTAGTAATTGTGGGGCGAGCAGTCCGACGTGGAGTGGTCGTTGTTACAATTGCGGCGAATGGAATACACTGGTTGAGCAGTTGGCTGGGGTGGTGGCAGGCAAGACCTCAAGCGGCTCTAAGCTCTCGCCTCAAACTGTACGTAAATCTATAACCAAAGACCAGAAACGTTTAAAGACCACAATGACCGATATTGATACGGTGCTTGGTGGCGGCTTGGTGGCGGGTAGTATCAGCTTGATTGCTGGACAGCCAGGTATTGGTAAGAGCACCTTACTATTGCAGGTTGCTGATGCTCTAGCCAAGGGGCACACGGTCTTGTACGTAAGCGGAGAAGAGTCAGCCCATCAGGTAGGATTGCGGGCGACGCGTCTTGGTACGCAGGCCGCAAAACTAGAGATAGCCACCAGTACGAGCGCTGATGATATTGCGGCCACCATTGCCGGTGGTCAATACCAAGTTGTGGTAGTTGATTCTATTCAAACTGTAACCTGCCAAGCTATTAGTAGTGCGGCCGGCAATGTCAGCCAAATTACGAACAGTACGCAGTTAATCACGGCTGCTGCCAAACAAAGCAATACAGCCGTAATACTTGTGGGACATGTAACCAAAGAAGGCTCCATTGCCGGTCCCAAGGTACTAGAACATGTAGTAGACGTGGTCCTGCAGCTGGAAGGCGACCGCTATGGTGGATTCAAAGTTCTGCGGGCTATTAAGAACCGATACGGATCAACCAACGAAGCTGCTATATTCGAAATGACTGACACCGGTTTACAGGTGGTTGAAAACCCTTCTGCAGCTTTGCTGGCCGAACGACAGATTACTGATGGCTCGGTTGTATTGGCGACGATAGAAGGTACACGGGCTGTTTTAGTAGAAGTCCAAGCCTTGGTGAATCGAACCAGTTACGGCTACCCCAAGCGGGCGGCTAGTGGCATTGATCTGAACCGAGTAAATTTACTAGTCGCTATGCTAGAACGACGCACCAAACTCAATCTGTCAGACCAAGATATTTATATAAACATCGTCGGTGGCATTCGACTCAACGAACCAGCTGCCGATTTAGCTGTCTGCATGGCCATTGCTTCAGCAGCCAAGGGCCTACAACTTAAAAAGAATGCGGTGGTTTTTGGTGAACTCGGGTTATCGGGCGAAGTTCGCCATGTGCCCCTAATCGAAAAGCGAGTCAGTGAGGCCAAGAAACTGGGTTTTAAAGCGGTAATTGGACCGTCCTTAAAATCTGGCAAAAACATACCAAACTACTTCGGCGTAGCCGACATTCGATCGGCCCTCAACAGCTTTCTAGAAAAAGACTAAGCTTTACGTAAGAATCCTTTATCTAATTTGATACTGAGGCTGACGCAGAATCGCCATTGGAGTCTTTGACAACTACCGTACTGCCGTTTGGTGCCTGAGCAACGGTTGTCGAACAGCTAGAGGACGTTACATTTACACAGCCAACTAAAGGATTTCCGTTGCGAGTGACAGTCCAGGGCTTTGATCCACCCGACCAGTTGATATTTACATTTCCTCCAGATATCTTAGCCGTGACATTATGTATCTGGTTACCGCCTGAACCGCTACCTGCTACCACGATGCTGTTACTAGTGGAATCGTAGAGAACACTATCAATTACCTGAGCTGTTACCGTAGCACCGGCTGGAGCTACACCGGCAGGTAGGGTAGCGCTTCTATTATTATTGTCAATATTGAAGGATTGCAGGGTTTGTCCATTGGCCTGGAAGTTTATCACCCCTTTAAACTTCTCACTGGATAGAGGATGAGCACCTGCAGTTGCCGTGGCTGTTATTGAGCCATCAGGATTCTCGGCGATGCTCACGCTTGGTTTGGCCTCGCCACAGACGTGTACATCATCGTTTCCGGCACCGACAGCCGTACTATTGTTGCTGGCTGTACCGCCAACGAATATATCGACGTTCCAGGAGGCAGCATTGCTATTTGCTTGGTTGTCCTTTGCTAAACTTGGTGTACAGTTGGTCGCGACTTTTCCAGATACTTTGTCGATAGTCTGGTTGCTATTGGCAGTGCTCTTACCCTGATACCACGACGGGAACAGGTCATTGGTGGGGCTCGGTACGATATCGCCATAGTGAATATGAGTACGCATAACAAAGGCAGGTAGTGATTTTATGCCGGAGGGCTGTTGCCAGTTGCTTGCCTTTTTATCTGAGTGAGCGGCTTCCATCATGCCACGAACTAATGGTTCCGTTAACACCTCCATAGAGGTAGTTAGCGTGACATGACGAGTGTGGTGGCCCACCCAGGCGACAGTAGCGTACTTTGGTGACCAACTGGTCATTAAACCGTCGTAGCCATCATTTGTAGTACCGGTTTTGATGGCAAACTTCCAGCCATTGTAGCGGTGGAACTTATAGCCACCACCAGAAAGTGGCGTACAACTTGTGTCTGTACAACTACCAGGCAGGTAGCTGGCGCGTGGATCGCTTGCCATGTCATTCATAATGTATGCGGTATCTTGTCGAATGACTTGCTTGCCTTGTGGCTGCTGGAATTTGTAAATACTCTTATTACCCGCGTCGGTGATACTTAATATGTAGGTACGCGGGATGGCTTTGCCCAGACGACCCAACGTTGATAGTCCATTCACGTGGTCATCTAGGTGCAAGAAGGCACCGTCACCAATCGCCGAGGCACCATAACATTGTGTAGTTTTAGTCAAGGCTTCGTCACTATAACAGTTATAGGTGTTCCCGGATGTATTAGGGTTCGCCATCATGGCCGAGGCTGTGCTAATAACTTTATTAATGGATGTTGTCCGACCATTGCTGGTGTCATTAGGAACTGCCGATAACATAGCTTTGACAGCCGGGATGTTACGTGAGCCACCAAGGGCGTAGCGAAGAGTGATTGGGCCGGGCGTCAGGAAGTCATAGTCTTGTAGACAATTGCCACCGTTTTTTGGGTTCCCCTTGTTGGTGCACGGATAGCCGGGAAGTGGTCCAAGGCTGTCATACATCACCGAACCAGCACCAACGTTGGTGTTATTTTCTATGAAGGCGGTATAGTCATATGGCTTAAAACTCGAACCAGGTGGCAAGAGAATACTGGAAGCAAAGTTGTTTTGACCAAAAGTCGGGTTATTAAAGTCCACACCACCAACTGAAGCTACAATCTGTCCCGTTTCTACGTCTTCGGTAATGACGGCTTCGTTGTCGGCGCCATAGCGTTTTATCTTGGTGAGGTTGGTGGCAACGAGCTCTTCGGCTTTCTTTTGTAGGTTTGCGTCCATGGTGGTCACAACTTTCCAGCCGCCACATTTAACAGTAGTGGAACAACGTTGCTCGACTTCTTTCTTAGCGGCCGTGACAAAGTACGGTGCCTTTATGCCAGCATACTTACTTTGCTGAATTTGCACCTTGGCTAAGGTATCAACCTTTTTTGCATCTTCTGCTTGTTGATTGGTAATTTTACCCTGGTCGGCCATCTGATCGAGGATATACTGCTGACGTCCTACCAAGTCTTTACTGGCATTGATGGGGTCTTGCTTATAAATAGCTCCATACGGTGAATAATATGAGGGAGACTTAGGAATTGATGCCAGGAAAGCAGCTTCGTCGAGAGTTAGATCCTTGGCATCTTTGTGAAAGTAATCATTAGCTGCAGCCTGCGCTCCGTATTCGATATTTCCGTAAGGAGCAGCGTTGAGGTAACCGGTTAAGATTTCGTCTTTAGAATAGCTGCGTTCGAGCTCAACTGCCAGAATAAGTTCCTTGACCTTACGGGTGATGGTACGGTCTTTGGTCCAGTCGTTGTTCAACTTGACTAATTGCTGAGTAATGGTTGAACCACCCTGGGTGCCACCACTCCCAAACACGTCATTGATACCGGCACGGGCAATACCGCGGACGTCAAAACCACCATGCTTGAAGAAGTCCTTGTCTTCGATGGCGACAGTGGCGTCTTTCATGTAGGGAGAAATATTCTGAGCAGTGACGGGGATTCGTTTAACCGCGTCATAATCTTCCCATAACAGCGTTTGACCAGTTCTATCGTAATAACTAATGCTACCGCCAAGATTACCGCCAGATATATCACGTAAGTTTGGAAGGTCTTTTCGGAAATAGGCAAAAACGCCTATTAAAAGGACGAACCCGGCTAGGATGCCAATGCCAAGGATTTTAAGGGCCATAATACCGCCCTCGCGGCTAAACCAGTAGTGATACAAACGTTTTGGCTGTAAGCGATATAAAACTCGCTTAAAGCGAGATTTGGGCATACCGGCTAAGCGCTCGGCCTTGGTTCGGGCTTTTTGGTCGCGGTATGAAGATAATCGAGAACCAAGGTTTCGATTTACTTTAATATTCTGACCACTGCGTGTGGTGTATGTATTACGGGATTTTCGACTATTTCCACCCGAGCGACCCTTGTTCTGAGAAAACGGACTCATCTATCAGCTAAACTTCCTTATACCCCTAATTTCTCTTGGATATTGTCTGCTTTAATACCAGTCAGTATAGCAAAAAACGGGGTAAGACAACAGTAAATCGTGCTGCTGAGAATTGGCTGAAGTGTAACCGTTTTGTCAGATACGGTATACTAGATTTATATGTCTCAAATGAAACTGTCCGCCGAACTTAAATGGCGTGGACAAATAAAAGATAAAACGTTTTCTGCTTTAAGTTGGTTGGATGAACCGCAGACCTTTTATTTGGGTACCGACTGCTCATCTGACAGTTTGCAAATTGGCAACCTGGCTGTCTATATGATGGCACGCCGATTACGAAAACATGGCTGGAAGGCCGTGCTACTGGTTGGCGGAGCCACGAGCTTGATTGGGGACCCAGGTGGCAAAGACGAAGAGCGTCAGCTTAAACCTCGAGAAGAAATTATTAAAAACGTGAAAGCGATCGAGTCACAAGTTAAACAGCTTTTCTCTGGCATGGATTTTACGCTGGTCGACAATTATGATTGGTTCAAGGATATCGGCTACCTAGAGTTTTTGCGCGATATTGGTAAGCACTACAGTATGACTGAGCTATTGCAGCGAGACTTCATACAGTCCCGCATTGGCAAAGATGGCACTGGTATAAGTTACGCCGAGTTTAGTTACAGCTTAATACAGGGCTACGACTACTGGCATCTTTATAAGAAACAACAAGTGACGCTACAAATTGGTGGTTCTGACCAGTGGGGAAATATGCTATCCGGTGTGCCACTAATACGCAAAAAAGAGAATAAAGAGGTGCATGCACTGAGCATGCCGTTGGTAATTAATAGTGCCACTGGCAAAAAGTTTGGTAAAAGCGAAGACGGAGCTGTCTGGCTTGATGCTAACAAGACCAGTGTCTATAAGTTTTACCAGTTTTGGCTGAATGTGGATGATGCGGGAGTCGAAGATTATCTTAAGATTTACACCGAGCTTGAAAAGGACGAGATCGAAGCCGTGATGAAGCAGTTTCACGAACATCGTGGTGGTCGTCATGCTCAAAAAACCCTGGCGTATGAAGTTACTAGGTTAGTCCACGGCAAAGAACGGGCTGATGCTATCTTGAGAGTGACTGATATTTTGTTTGCCAGCCACGATTACGAAAAGTTAACAACCCAAGATTTTGAAATGCTGGCCGAAGAATTACCGACCACCACTGTTGCTGCGACAGCGGCCATAGTACCGGTCTTGGTGACTGGCCGACTAGCAAGCTCTAATACTGAAGCCCGTCGCTTTTTGAGCGAAGGTGCAATTTATATAAACGACAAAGCCACCAGCGCCGATAAAATAGACTTTGATTCCGCCGATTTTACGCGCGGCTGCGCTATCGTGCGGCGCGGTAAGAACACGCAAATGCTCGTAAAATTAAAATAGTGTATACTCACCAGGAATTATGACAACCAACCCCACCCAACCCAAAAAGAAAGCCGACCAATATAATGATCCTTCGCATAATTATCTGCACTACTGGGATGGCCGAGATTATGAAAATGCTGCAGAACAGGTGGCAATCTCACGCTTATTAAAAGGCAAACATTTTCGTCACGCTGTTGATATTGGTGGCGGTTATGGGCGACTTTGTGTCTTTCTTGAGGATTACGCCGATAAAGTTACCCTGGCTGAACCAAGCCAGCAGCAACTGGATATTGCCAAAGACTACCTTAAAGACCACCCAGAAATTGACCGCAAACTCATGCAAGCCGATGACCTAAAATTTAAAGAGGCCAGTATTGATCTGTTCACCATGATACGGGTCATGCACCACCTACCAGACCCCTCGAATGAGTTCAGGGAATTGGCTCGCAGCCTGTCGGATGATGGCTTCCTTATTTTAGAGGTTGCTAATTATGCGCATGGCCGGAACCGCGTTAAACACCTCCTTAAAGGTCAGCGGATGCCAAAAGAGCCTGTCGATATACGTTCCGAGAAGAACAAAACCAAAGATGAAATCGCCTTTGTAAACCACAACCCTAAGACTGTCCAAAAGCAACTAGCTCACGCTGGTTTGAAAGTCGTTAAAACATTGTCGGTATCCAATCTACGCAGCCCAGCCCTCAAGAAACTAGTACCTAAGGGTGCTATGCTTCAAGTCGAAAAAGTTCTCCAGCCCACGCTCGCCAAATCCTACTTTGGCCCAAGCGTCTTCTTTTTGGTGAAAAAAGCCTAATACTGGCTAACTACCCTATACTTAACAGTATGGACAGAATGGAGTTGAGCAGTCAGCTTATTGAAATTAAGGGTGTAGGTGAAACGCTAGCTCAAAAACTGCAACAGCTCGGCTTGTTTACGGTTGCCGACCTTATTAATTACTACCCCCGTCGCTATGATGATTATTCCAATATTACCCAAATCAGCCAGATAAGACCCGGTTCTGTAACGGTGCAAGCCGTCATAAAACAAGTTACTGGACGATATGTGCGCCGTGGTATGCATATAACCGAAGCCGTGGCCAGTGACGCATCTAGTAGCGTGCGGTTGGTTTGGTTCAACCAGCCCTACAGGGCCGCTGCTATAAAGCCAGACACCGACTACTTTATTTCTGGTGATTTTGCGCTGCGCCGGCAACGCTTGAGCATATTGAATCCGTCGATGGAGTTGGCTAGTGACTTTCCAATTAATACTGCTCGGATTGTACCTATTTACAAAGAAATCAAGGGCATAAAGTCGCATACTTTGCGTAAATTACTGCGTGAAGTGACCCCATTAATCGAATCGCTACCAGAAAATTTGCCAGTCTGGCTGGTCAAAAAACAAAAACTGATTTCTCATGCCATGGCAATTCGGACAATGCATTTTCCGCACTCCGCCGAAGACCTAGAGGCCGCGCGTCGCCGAATCGGTTTTGAGGAAGTCTTTCAGTTAAGTCTGGCAAGCCTACTCAACAAATATCTCCTGATGCAAGAACATTCCTTAGAAATACAATTCGACCAAAAGCTAGCCAAAGATTTTGTTGGACACCTTCCATTTACGTTAACTGACGAGCAGCGTAGAGCCATCTGGCAAATTTATCAAGATATGCAACGACCACACCCTATGGATCGTTTGGTAGAAGGTGATGTTGGGTCAGGCAAGACAGTTGTGGCACTGATGGCGGCCGTGATGGCTATGAAACAAGGTTTTCAGGTCGCGTTTATGGCACCAACTGAATTATTAGCTCGTCAACATGCCGAAACAGCTTACAATTTGCTGAAACCGCTTGGGTTGTCCGATCAACTGACGTTGCTTACAGGCGGTTTGGAGCCCAAGGAAAAGCAAATCGCCCACCAACGAATCAAAGATCATAGTGCTAGTCTGATTATTGGGACACACGCACTTATCCAAGAAAAAGTCGATATGGATCATTTAGGACTTGTCATTATTGATGAACAACATCGTTTTGGGGTTGCACAGCGTAAGGCGTTGCAGTCCAAAGCCGGCCATATGCCACATATCCTATCGTTAACTGCCACACCAATACCACGCAGTTTGGCACTTACGTTATACGGTGATCTTGATATCTCGATCATAGCCGCCAAGCCAAGTGGTCGTAAGGCCATCAAAACTATTTTGAGTCCCATGAGCTCACGTCTGAAAGTTTACCAAGCAGTTTCTGACGAAATTAAATCTGGTCGCCAAGTGTATGTTGTCTGCCCACTGATAAGCGAATCTGAGTCGTTGAGCATAAAGTCTGTCGAAGAAGTCTACGATAACTTGAGCAAGCGCGTCTTTAAGCAGTTCAGGGTTGGCTTATTGCACGGCAAGATGAAGTCACAAGCAAAAGATCAAGTCATGCAGGATTTTATAGATCAAAAACTTGATGTCTTAGTATCGACAACTGTTATAGAAGTTGGCGTTGATGTGCCCAATGCCACTGTCATGCTCATAGAGAACCCAGAACGTTTTGGGTTAGCCCAGATTCACCAGTTACGTGGTAGGGTTGGCCGAAGCGACTTTCAGAGCTATTGTTATCTTTTGCTAGCCGATAGTAGCCCGCCAAGCCCACGACTGAGAGCATTAGAACGATCAAACAATGGGTTTGAGCTGTCAGAACTCGATCTTGATATCAGGGGCCCGGGTGCAATTTATGGTACGGCTCAACATGGTATGCTCGATTTACGAGTGGCCAAACTAAGTGATACGAAACTAATTGCCGCAGCTCGCCAAGCCGCCCAAGAGTTTATCGATAAAGATGAAAGTCTGCTACAGTATAAAGAGTTAGCTCAGCGTGTTGAGGCCCTTCGCGCTATCACCAATCTAAACTAATACATGTATTCTGGAACAACCCTTACCAAAGCATCAGGCCGCGTCTTAGGTGCTCATCAAAAGATCGATCGTGTGGCCCGAAAGCATCTCGGCAAACTAGTTGATGGCGCGCCGATTTTCCCAAGCAGCCGGTTGATTCTGCAATTCGAGGGCAAGAATGGGCCGGATGCCATCAAACGCAAGAGTCCCGCAAAGGACGAGCCCTGGCATTACTACAGTCCTTTTGACGACGATGATTCGATGTTATTGGAACTAATCAGCGAACACTACAAGCAACTGGTAAAACAGTTAAAGGCGCAAAATCAAGAGCGAATAGCGTTTGAAGCAGCGTGGTTGGCACATGCTATTGTGGATGGTTTAACTCCAGCCCACCACTATCCATACGAAGAAAAATTGGTTGAGTTACGCGGCGGTGAAGGTATCGAAAGCCGAACCACCATAAAGCAAAAGTTGGTAATACCCGGTGAGACTCCGAAAGAACGGGTAAAGAATAACTGGAAGATGTGGGGCCCTCGCGGCTTATTTACCTCACACGGGTTATTCGAAATGGGCGTAGCAACCATTATTGCGCCGCTTGGTTTTGGAGAAGCCGTACCCACCAAAAACGACATCACTAACCTACGTCAACAAGGCATTGTAGAAGTATTCAAGCAACGCGCCCGAGAAGTTGCTGTGCTCGACATGTTTGATTTTTATTGCAAAAAAGGCTGGACGCCTAAACTGGCCTGGCAAGTCCGGCATAAGTTGGGGCCAACCATTGTGTCTACGGTAACATTGGCCTGGTACAGTGCATTAGTTGACGCTGGACTCGTTAAGGAATAGCTAGGCTATGAGGATTATCGCAGGCAGTTTAGGTGGCCGAACTATAGAGTCGCCGCGCGGCCACCGAACGCACCCCATGAGCGAAAAGGTGCGCGGAGCACTCTTTAATATGCTCGGCGACATCAGTGGTCTACGGGTACTAGATGTCTTTGCCGGTAGCGGTGCTATCGGCCTAGAAGCCCTCAGTCGTGGTGCTGCGCAGGCCACCATGCTCGAAATAGACCAAGCCGCCGCTCGAGTTATTAAGAGCAACATAAACCAACTTGGTTTGCAAAACCGTGCAAAAGTCATACGAGCCAGTGCTGGCGGTTGGTCGGACAACAACCCCCAAGCCCAATACGATGTTATTATCTGTGATCCGCCATATGATCAACCGCAAGAAAAACTGATCGTACGAATGTCGAAGCACCTAAAAATCAGTGGCGTGTTGGTGTGTTCGTTGCCACCACAAAACCAATTAAACGAAGTTCCTGGCTTTATTCATATCGTTACCAAAGACTACAACGACGCCACGCTGGTTTTTTACCAGCGAACAGGTTAAAATGACCTCGTCATAACACTACGGGGATGTGGTGGAATTGGTAGACACGCATGCCTTAGGAGCATGTGCCGCAAGGCGTGAAGGTTCAAGTCCTTTCATCCCCACCAAACTGGCAGTGGCCAGTTTTTTTATTGAGTAACTTCGGCCTTCGCTTTGGTTGGTGGCTTGTACAGTTTTTTGAGTTCTTGGTAACGAAGTGCTGGTGCAACCGAGTAGAACATCGCCAAGACTAATGAAATAACACCGCCAACTACTGGTATCGCCCCGGGCAAGCCAAGCAAAAAGGTAACACCAATAATCGACCACACCCAACCAGAATAGGGCTTACTCATTTCGGCACTTTGCATCATCGCTTCACTAATAGAGACGTCCTTATCAATGAGTACAAACGAAGCTAAGAAATACCGCCGTATAACAATTAACCCAGGCACAACAAACAGCAGTAAACCAAGTACCGTTAGTACGCCAACGATAATACCCAGCCCAAATAGACGTAGCCAATATTTCTTTGCCGTATCAAATAAGTCTTTAAAATCTGGGGTTTGTCCAGTTGAGGCTTTAAGTTCCAGTGTATAGGTCATGGCCTGCACAAAAACACTCACCACAATTAACAAAATTGTAAAGATAAAGGCCACTCCTAAAATGCCGCCAAAGGCATAGGTCGGAAGACCACTAATACTGCCCGAGCTTACTGTCCATTGACTGCTGCGCGTTGAGCGCACCGAGCTGATGAGTGTCATCACAAATGGCAGCAAAAATAGCAGGATAAACATGTTTAGGTTTTTCTGAACCAGTTCTGCACTTTTACCAAATAAGTCAAATGCTCCTGTTAACTGGGGTTTATCGGTTTTATCAGCCATAAAGAACTCCTATACAATTTATTGGTTATGATTATGAGCTAACAAACTTCGCTTGGCAACAGTCTTACAGCGTAAAGCTGGTATAATACGGCAATATGGCTTTATCTACCCAACCCTATAAGGGCGCACGCGATTTTTACCCAGAAGATGAGCGTCTAGAAAAGTATATTTTTTCTGTATGGCGCAAGGTCTGTGAGAAGTTTGGTTACGAAGAATACGACGCACCGTTACTTGAGCCGACTGAGCTTTATTTGAGTAAGGGTAATCAAGAAATTATCAACGAACAAACCTACACCTTTACTGACCGCGGCAACCGGCAAGTGACCCTCCGCACCGAAATGACCCCAACGGTGGCTCGCCTGGTGGCTGGCAAGCGCCAAGAGTTGAGCTACCCGTTGCGATGGTATTCCATCCCGCAATGTTGGCGCTATGAACGCATGCAACGGGGGCGCGGTCGCGAATTCTATCAACTTAATGTCGACATATTTGGAGTTGATGGTATCGAAGCTGACCATGAAATAATCATGGTTGCCGATGACATCATGCAAGCTTTTGGGGCTAAGCGCGATATGTACACTATTAAGGTCGGTAGCCGAAAACTAATCGATACATTGTTAACAGATGTCTTGGGTCTCGATACCACGCAACGCCAAAGTCTCATGCGCCTTATCGACCGCATGCATAAGATGGAATATGTCGAATTTGTTGGTCAAGTCGATGTCATATTTAACCCCTCGCAACGTGAATCTGGTGAGAGTGACATGTTGCTCGAGTTCTTAAAAGCTCAAACAATCGATGATTTGCCAAAAGGCTTACAGGCACACCCTTCGGTCGCTGAAATCAAACAATTATTTACGCTGCTCGACACAACGAATGTTTCAAACGTTGTATTTGACCCCACCCTGGTACGCGGCTTTGATTACTACAGCGATATCGTCTTTGAAGTGTTTGACACTGATCCAGAAAACAATCGCTCAATGTTTGGCGGCGGACGCTATTCTGGCTTGGTAGAACTCTTTGGCGCCGACAGCCTAGCAGTAGTAGGTTTTGGAATGGGCGATCTTACGCTGATAAACTTTTTGCAATCCCACGAGCTTGTGCCTGATCTCAAACCAGAAACAGACGTGTATGTTATCTTAATTGGCGATGTTTACGTGGCGGCCCAAGAGACAATCCAATCATTGCGAAAAATGGGCGTAAACGTTGTTGTAGATGCGAGCGGTCGCAAACTGGAAAAACAAATAAAAGCCGCCCAGAAGAAAGCAGTTAATAACGTGTTGTTTATTGGGCAAAAAGAATTAGACAGTGAACAGTTCGTGCTGCGCGACTTGCACAGCGGAACCGAAGAGAAACACGGCATTCAGCGCGTGGTAAGTATCGTAAAAGACTTTCGTAAAAAGTGACAGCCACAAACCATGTAATAACCGGTATGCTCATCGGAGCGGTGGTACACCAGCCAGTCCTGGCGATTCCTTTGGCTTTTGGATCGCACTTTGTCTGCGACGCGCTACCGCACTTTGGCTTTGGTAAAAATAGTTTAAATACACGGGCCTTCAGCCTCTACTTGATTGCTGACTGCTCCTTAGCAGCCGCCATGTTGTTGTTGGTGTTTGCAGCCCAGCCAGCGGCGTGGTTATTAATGATGACCTGTGGCGTGGCGGCAGCTTCGCCCGATTTAATGTGGCTACCTGGTTATCTCCGTATCAAACAGTCACAGCCGCGTTTTTTACACAAAAATGCCATCATGAAATTTCACTCAAAGATTCAGTGGTCAGAAACTATTCCCGGTGCAACCGTAGAAGCTATCTGGTTTGTTTTAGTTATTAGTTTGATTATTTCTCAAACCAGCTGAGCGCATTGAAACCTATTCACTAATCTGTTAGAGTAGCAACCTGATATGAATGTACAACCTCACAAAATCTCAAGTACTCGCAGCAAGCTAACTGTTACAGCGAGCCAAAACGATCTAGAGCCAATTAAGCATCAAGTTTTACAACATTTGGCTAAAGACGTGAAATTGCCGGGTTTTCGTTCTGGCAAAGCGCCGTTAGCGTTGATTGAGAAAAACGTCGATTCTGCAACGTTGCAGAGTGAGTTTTTGCAAACTGCTCTCGAATCCCTGTACGTCGCGGCCATTAATCAAGAACGACTTCGCGTGGTTGATCAGCCCGAGATTGCTATCGCAAAATTTGTACCCTACACACAGCTAGAATTTACGGCTGAGGTTGACGTGATCGGTGATATAAAACTTCCAGATTACAAAAAAATCAAAAAAACTAAACCAACTGTCAAGATTACCGATAAAGATGTCGAAGAAGTTGTTGCTTCCCTGCAAACTCGTGCCGCCGAACATAAAGATGTCGACCGCGCCGCCAAAAACAACGACCAAGTCTACATTGATTTTAAGGGTGTCGATGCCAAGGGCGAGCCGATTAACGGGGCTGACGGCAAGGATTACCCGCTGATTCTTGGTAGCAACGCATTTATACCGGGTTTTGAAGATAACCTAGTTGGACTTAAGGGCGGTGATGAAAAAACGTTTACGCTGACATTCCCCAAAGACTATGGCGTTAAAGCTTTAGCTAATAAAAAAGTCACTTTCACAGTTTCTGTTACTAAGGTTCAAGAGGTTTCTAAACCCAAGGTTGACGACAAGTTCGCTCTGTCTGTTGGGCCATTTAAAACAGTTGCAGAACTTAAAGCTGACATAAAAAAACAGCTGGAACACGAACGTGGTCACGAAGCCGATCGCGAGCTGGAATCGGAAATTGTCAAAGAAATCACCGAAAAAACAACCTTTGCCATACCTCAACAACTGATTGATGATCAAATTGAGCGTTTGATTTCCGAGATTAAGCAAAACTTACTGTATCGCGGCCAGACATTCCCTGATTTCTTGGAGGCCGAAGGCAAAACCGAAGACCAGTATAAAAAAGATGTCCTCCAGGTTGATGCGCTTCAACGAGTAAAAGGTGGTTTAGTCTTGGCAGAAATTGCCGAAAAAGAGGGTCTAAAGGTCACACCGGAAGAATTAGAAATCCGCATCCAGGTGCTGAAATCGCAGTATAAAGATCAGGCTATGCAAGCCGAGTTAGAAAAACCCGAAAATAGGCAAGATATTGCCTCACGGTTGTTAACTGAAAAAACTGTTCACAAACTTGTAGCCTACGCTACGGGCAAATAGTAGTCATGCGACGCGAGGATGGTCAAATTATCTTAGAGTGTGCTGCTGACGCGGCCGTTTCGGCCGAGATCGTAGAACGCCGGTTTGGTATGGGAGCAGAAACCGGTCAGCAAGACTTGAATGTCACACTTTTGGCTCAAGGAGTCCCAGAAGCGTTGCAGCTTGCTGAAGTTTTACTTACCGATAGAGCAGAACAGTATGCCGACGGAATCAAAGTGTCAAAACGTGGTACGTTAATCATTCTGGCGGCCTATGCTGCCGAAGCAGCCCGAGAAGGCGAGGACAGCGAAGCGGCCGTAGTATTACACTCGCTAGACCGCAGTCGCAGATAGAATTAGCACTCTATATTGACGAGTGCCAGTTCTTGTCGTATAATGGTTTTATGACAACTCCTAAATCTCAAATTCTTATCCCTACCGTCATCGAAAACGAGGGCCGCATGGAGCGTGCTTACGACATATATTCTCGTCTGCTTAAAGACCGAATTATTTTTCTTGGCTCAGATGTTAATGAGCATACCGCTAATCTCGTGGTTGCTCAGTTGCTCTTTTTGGACAACCAAAATCCCGGCAAAGATATCTTCTTGTATATTAATAGTCCCGGTGGCAGCGTCTACGATGCCTTGGCTATATATGACACTATGAAGTTTGTGAAGTCAGATGTACAAACCGTGGGGATTGGTATCCAAGCCAGTGCGGCTGCCTTTTTGTTGAGCAGTGGGACAAAAGGCAAACGATATTTACTACCACACGCATCGGTTATGATTCACCAACCCTCTAGTGGCACTCGTGGCAAAGTCACTGACCAAGAGATTGACCTACGCGAAGCCCTGCGCGTGAAACGCTTGCTCGAAGATGTCATGGCCAAAAATACCGGCAAAACCCATAAAAAAATACACGAAGACATGGAACGTGACTTTTGGTTGACTGCAGATGAGGCGGTCAAATATGGTATTGCTGACGCAGTTATACAAAAACCTCCAAAAGTTTAAAAGTCTGTGAACGCGGTCATGGTTTAAGTAAAATCTAGCGCTATAATTTGTTGCATGTCCCAATTACGTTTTACATCAGTTGCGGAGCTTGATTATGTCCAACGTGGCTACGCTGGCCGCAAAGTCCATGAAATGGTTATGGACCCAGCCAACCAAGAACGATTACGGGATCTCGGTCTTTTGGGTGTTATCAAACGCCACAGCGTGTCGATGGACAGCTCTGTCAGAAGCATGAACACACTCCACGGATTGGTTGTTGATCGGGCAATGGCAGCTTTTGTAGTGGTTGATACGACCCACGTAGGAAGAAACAGTGTGGTCGGGATGGCCACCGCACAACCTGACCTAGAATTGCTTCGACAACGTCTGCCATTGCCCGCAAAATTTACCAGAAACCAACTACTGTCAGAAACAATTAACACTGCTGGCTCCAATGTTGCTGCATGGATTGACCATCGTGTTGGTGATGCTGACCAACAGGTGGACGAATACGCCCGGATGTATACGACGCTGGCGCGCAGCACGGCCGGCCCTGTTTGGACTTTAAGCCCTGAGTCATCTGCAAAACATGGCCAGCTTGATGCTTTGGAAGCGGCTGGTTATGAGGTTGAAGGTAGTTGGCAACGCTACGACGACCAAGAAGCAGAATGGAGTCCAGCACCCCATAGCCTACTTTGGGTTGCTGGCGTCGAAATTGCTTGACAGCAGCAGGCTAACCCTATATTCTAGGTTCAAGAAGTAGTGTACTGGGCAGTGCTGTAGTTTCTCAAAAACAGCAACGAAAGCCTCTCGTAGTTATCTTCGCGCGACAACACAAGACAGATATAAAAATCCTAAAATAGATTCAAATCACAATTACCAAGCACTAATATTTAAGCCCTGGAGAATTATTGCTTATGGCCAAAAGCTCTACTACGAAGCGCACTCATATACCAAGAACATATTTCACGGAAGCCGACGATGTGATTCATATGCCGAATCTCATCGACCACCAAAATCGTTCATTTGAATGGTTTATAAACGAAGGACTCGGTGAACTACTGGCTGAGATTAGTCCAATAGATGACTACACCGGCACAAAATTATCATTAAGTTTTAAAGGTTTCCGGTTTGAAGCCCCTAAAATGCCAGAAGCTGAAGCGCGCGAAAATAACGTCAGCTACGAAGCACCTCTAAAAGCAACGGTTGTTCTTACTAACAAAGTAACTGGCGAAGTTAAAGAGCAAGAAATCTATTTAGGGGACTACCCCTGGATGACCGATCGCGGCACGTTTGTTATTAACGGTGCCGAGCGTGTGGTTGTGTCGCAGCTTATCCGTTCTGCAGGTGTGTTCTTTACGTCTGACCAGCATGGTTCAAACAATCTGTATGGCGCAAAAGTTATCCCAGGCCGCGGTGCATGGTTAGAGTTTGAAACCAGTGCAGCCGGTGCCCTCTATGTAAAGATCGACCGTAAGCGCAAGATTCCAGTAACTACATTGCTGCGGGCTCTTGGTATGAGCGAAACCCAAATGAAAGAAGCCTTTGCGCATGTCGACCAAGGCTCCCTCAACTATGTAGAAGCAACCTTAGCTAAAGACCCCAGTCACGGCTCAAGTGAGGCTTTGATTGAAGTTTACCGTCGCCTGCGACCTGGTGACTTGGCTACTGTCGACAACGCCCGTAGCCTACTCGAAAACATGTTCTATAACTTCAAACGTTTTGACTTCAGTCGAGTGGGTCGTTACAAAATCAACAAACGCCTAAACCTGGACATACCTAATACTATCGAAAACCGCGTCATGCGACTCGAAGATTTGGTAGCCATCATCGCCGAGATTATTCGTCTTAACAATACCCAAGAACCGGCCGACGATATTGATAGTTTGGCCAACCGCCGCGTTAAATTGGTTG
This sequence comes from uncultured Candidatus Saccharibacteria bacterium, assembly GCA_964494415.1. Lineage (GTDB taxonomy): Bacteria > Patescibacteriota > Saccharimonadia > Saccharimonadales > OMJO01 > CAZBRC01. Next base: position 2,562 of record CAZBRC010000009.1, on the reverse strand, counting down.
GTGAATTAGTGCAACGACAGTTCCGTATCGGTTTGCTGCGGATGGAGCGAAACACCAAAGACCGCATGAGTATGAGTGAAATCGAAACGGTTACACCAGCTCAGCTCATTAACGCCCGACCAGTCGTGGCTGCCGTCCGAGAATTCTTTGCCAGCTCGCAGTTGTCACAATTCATGGATCAAATTAACCCCCTCAGTGAACTAGCCCACAAACGACGCCTTAGCTCCATGGGTCCTGGTGGTTTGAGTCGTGAACGTGCTGGTTTTGAAGTTCGTGACGCACACGCCACACACTATGGCCGCATCTGTGCTGTCGAGACCCCAGAAGGCGCCAACATCGGTTTGGTGCTCAACCTAGCCAACTACGCGCGCATTAACGACTATGGTTTTATTGAAACTCCGTACCGAAAAGTCAGTAATGCCGTAACGGCAAAACAAGCTGCTGGCCGAGTTGCTTCTGTCAACCTGGAAGACCTGAAAGGCAAAGTGATCGTAAAGGCTGGTGCAACTATAACCGCCGACCAAGCTAAAAAATTGGCCGCCATTAAAGAACGCATTACGTGGCCAGTCAAAGCTCAAGTCACTAACGAAGTTGTGTATTTGGATGCTGCAGAAGAAGAAAGCGCCACCATTGCCAGTGCCGGTGAAGCATTTGGTAAGGATGGCTACTTTGAGCACGAGCGTGTCTCGGCTCGCCGTCATCTAAAATCAGGTGAGGTTGATGCCAATGATGTCACTCACATGGACGCTAACCGAAAGCAAATTATCGGTTCCAGCGCAGGCCTGATTCCGTTTATCGAAAAGAACTATGTGTATCGTTCATTAATGGGTAGTAACCAGCAGCGACAAGCTGTGCCATTGGTTCAGCCGGTATCTCCCATTGTTGGTACGGGTATTGAATCAATTGTTGCCCATAACTCTGGTCAGCTGATTGTGGCTGATGAGCCAGGTGAAGTCATTAAAGCCAGCGGTGACGAAGTAGTTGTTAAATACAAAGGCAGCACTGTTACGTATCGCCCGCAACACTTCATTCGTAGTAACGAAGGTACCTGCATAAACCAAAAAGTTGTCGTGGAACGAGGCGACAAGCTAAGGGCCGGTGATCCTATCATCGAAGGCATGTCTGTTGCTGACGGCGAACTAGCTCTCGGACGGGACTTAGTCGTGGCCTTTATGCCGTGGTCTGGCTACAACTTTGAAGACGCAATTATTGTGTCCCGCAAGTTGGTAGAAGACGACACACTAACCTCAGTTCATATTGTTGACTTCATGGTTGAGGTACGCGAAACCAAACTAGGGCCAGAGATTGTAACCCGTGATATTCCAAACGTGAGCGAAGAAGCCCTTCGTCATCTTGACGATGACGGTATTGTTCGGATTGGTGCCGAGGTCCACCCTGGCGATATCCTGGTTGGAAAAATTACGCCAAAGGGTGAACAAGAGCTTTCTAGTGAAGAGCGCCTCTTACGCGCCATCTTTGGTGAAAAAGCCAAAGAAGTTCGTGACACCTCTCAGCGTATGAGTAACGGTAAGCACGGAAAAGTGGTTGGTGTTAAAATTTTCAGTCGTGCAAATGGCCACGAGCTGAAAGCCGGCGTCATTATGCAAATCCAGGTGTTTGTTGCACAAATGCGTAAGATTGCTGTCGGTGACAAACTCGGTGGTCGACATGGTAACAAGGGTGTAATTGCTCGTGTATTGCCCATCGAAGATATGCCTTTCATGGAAGACGGTACGCCAGTTGATGTAGTTCTAAACCCGCTTGGTGTGCCGAGCCGTATGAACGTTGGCCAGCTGTTCGAAACCCACCTTGGTATGGCTGCTCGCGCACTTGGTTTGCACGTCGCTAGCCCGGCCTTTAATGGTGTTCCAAGCGCCAAGATTCAAGAATTACTTAAAGAAGCTGAGCTGCCAGAAGATGGTAAACAGCAACTATTTGATGGCCGAACAGGTGAAGCCTTTAGTGAGCGCACCACGGTCGGTAGTATGTACATGATTAAGTTGAACCACATGATTGCCGACAAGATTCATGCCCGTTCAACCGGCCCCTACACCATGGTTACTCAGCAGCCATTGGGTGGAAAGGCACAAAACGGTGGACAGCGCTTTGGAGAGATGGAAGTCTGGGCGCTCGAAGCTTACGGCGCTTCCTACACCCTGCAAGAAATGCTGACAATCAAGTCCGATGACGTCTATGGTCGTTCTAAGGCCTATGAGTCAATCATTAAGGGTACCGAGATTGTTGGGCCAAAAGTTCCGGAAAGCTTTAATGTGCTCGTTAAAGAACTGCAAGGTCTAGGCCTCAAGGTTGACCTTATAGCTTCTGACGAAGTAATCGATGCCGAAAATGTTTTAGCCGAGAATATTAAAGACGAAGCTGCTCACTTGTCAGATGTTGAGGTGCCGGCTCCAGCCGTATCAGATGTTGATGTGACCGAAGATGGCGCCGTCGACGAGTTCCAGGTAATGGAGTTAGACGATGAGCTGCCAGCCACCACCACGACAATTGCCGATGCCGTTAGTCAAGAAGACAGCACCGTAATGGTAACAACTGACGACGAGG
>CAZBRC010000008.1:0-22633 GCA_964494415.1 uncultured Candidatus Saccharibacteria bacterium | reverse complement strand
CTCAAAGTGCCGAACTTTGAAAAGTTCCGAGTTTGGATTTTTGCCGGCATTGGTGGGGTTATTGCGCTGATTGTCCTGTTCTTCTTAATGAATTCTGTGTTACCCAAAGCAACCATTACCATAAAAACAGATACCAGCACTGCTAGTAGTGATGTGACCTTCACGGCTACTCCAAACCAGACGTCATTCAATCAAGACAAGCAACTCGTACCAGCCACCAAAAAAGAGTACAAAAAGACTGACACCGAAAAAATTGCTGCCAGTGGCACCAAAGACAAAGGAACCAAAGCGACCGGTTCTGTCACCATGTCTACGCAAACCAACTGTGCATCTCCCGTTGGTTCAGTGCCGGCCGGTACGACAGTGTCATCCAACGGCCTTAATTTTATTACCGGAGATGATGCCAGCTTCTCGCCATCGGGATTCTCTGGCGGCAAGTGTATCTTTAGTAGTAATTCGGTATCTGTTACCGCCCAAAGCCCCGGGGATCAATATAACCTCAGTGCCCGTTCTTACACGGTGGCTGGCTACCCGGCTGTAACAGCTCAGGGTGGTGCCATGAGTGGTGGTACTAGCAACATTGTTAAAGTAGTTACCCAGGCCGATGTTGATGCCGCTAAGCAGAAGATTCTGGATCGTGATGTCCAGGTGGCCAACGACGAGCTCAAAAAGCAAATCAAGGCTGACAATAAATTTGCTATCACCGAGTCTTCGTCGGCGGGTGTGCCGGCAGTTACAACCAGCCCTAATGTTGGCGATGAGGCAAATGAAGTTACCGTTAACACCACCACAACCTACACTATGTACGGCGTCAACGAAGCAGACCTAAAGAAACTGGTCGACGCTAACCTCAAGGGCAAAATCGACACCAGCAAACAGGGTATTTCTGATTACGGCTTTGATAAAGCCACCTTCAAAGTAGTCGAGAAACCAGCCAACGGCGACATGAAATTAGATATGCAAACCACCGTGGTAGTCGGTCTACGGCCAGATGTTGACGCCATCCGTAAAGCGGTTGCTGGTAAAAAGAAGGGTGACACCAAAGATACTATCTCGGCCATGCCTGGCGTTAATGATGTCACCATTAAATACAGTCCGTTCTGGGTTTATAAGACACCAAGCAAGCAGTCTCGCATCACGGTAAACTTTGAGAAAACCAATGACCAGCAGCAATAACCTCATGGCTTTAGACGTTGGCGAAGTGCGCATCGGCGTTGCCTTAGCCAACGGCATAGCTCGTATCCCGCAGCCCTTGACGACCCTAACGAACGGGCCGGATGTTATCGACCAGATTGCTCAGCTCATTCGCGACAATGATGTGACCCGACTGATTGTTGGCTTACCGCGTGGTCTCAGCGGCCAAGACACCGAGCAAACCCGCCAGGTCCGTAACTTTGCAGAGCAACTTAAGGATAAATTAACAGTGGGCGTGCATTTGCAAGACGAGGCAGTAACTTCGGTTCACGCCGAATCACAACTTGCCGCTGGGCGTAAGCCGTATACCAAAGAACAGATTGACGCCGAAGCAGCTACCATTATTTTGGAAGATTTTTTACGGGAGCAAGGGTCTCATTTTTAAGATGGCTCCTACCAAGACAACCAAACCCGCCGTAACCCCTCCGCGCCCGCGCCATAAGTGGCCAGTAGTGTTATTGGTAACGCTCGCATCAGTAGTGGTGCTATTGTTTGCGACGGTTGGAATTGTGCGACATATCTATTATCAGAACCTTAAACCAGTCAATGCCTCCCAGCGCACCCAGCAGGTTACGGTTCCAGAAGGTGCAACAGCCCACGAAATTGCCGTAAGTCTTAAGAAAGCCGGTGTGATTCGTTCAACCTGGGCTTTTGAGTGGTATGTACGCAACAATGATGTGCGTGACCAACTACAGGCCGGCACCTATGAGTTCCGCCCGAGTCAAAGTGTGAGCGAGATTGTAAATGTCCTAACGCAGGGCAAAATTGCCACTAATTTGATTACAATTTTGCCCGACCAGCGCCTCGATCAAATTCGAAAGAGCCTCATCAATTACGGTTTTAGTGCTCAGTCGGTTGACGCGGCGCTGGAGCCAACCCAATACGCAGACCATCCTGCCTTGGCCGACAAACCAGCTGGCGCCAGTTTGGAGGGCTATTTGTATCCGGAATCCTTCGAGAAGACCGCCGACACTCAGCCCCAAACCATTGTGCGAGCCTCACTCGATCAAATGGCTCAACATCTGACGGCTGACGTAAAAAACGGCTTTAAGCAACAGGGGTTATCGGTACACCAAGGTATAACCCTAGCTTCTATTGTGGAGCGCGAAGTCAGTCGGCCAGAAGATCGCACGAAAGTAGCCCAAGTTTTCTTAACCCGTATAAAACAGGGTATGCGCCTCGAGTCAGACGTGACGGCCTACTTTGGGGCAATCAAGGCCGGGCAGTCACCAAGTGTGACATTTAACTCAGCCTACAATACTCATTACATCGATGGTTTACCGCCCGGGCCAATCAGTAACGTTACCGACAGCTCACTGAAAGCAGTTGCTCATCCAGCCGGAACGGACTATCTCTTCTTTGTATCTGGCGACGATGGCAACACCTACTTTGCTCATACACTGGCTGAGCACCAGGCAAACGTCGACGCACACTGCAAAAAGCTTTGCGGCCAAGGTTAAGAATTTTATAGCTATGAGCTAACAGGGGTGTAACAGAGGTCAGCACAAAACAGGTGCTAACAGGGGTGGGGAATTCACAAAAGCCTTGAGCAGGAGGCCTATTTTTGGTATCATGTGATGGTAACTTTTACAGTTACAGTGAAGTTGTTTTTAACTGACTTCAGGAGAATTAGTATTCGTACCACTACCATCAAATCTACCCCGGTAGATTTACGGCAGTCCGGACGTAAATCAGCCCTAGGTGTTCCTAAGCTGAAGCGTCGATCCCAAAAACGCCTACTTCGCTACAGTATTCTGGCGGTTAACGTCGTACTACTGTTAGCTGTTATTGGATTTGTAGTAAAACACCCAAGTTCTACCCAGGCCGTCCAACGTACTACTTTGGATAGCTCAGCGGCTCAAACTGCCGTAAGCCCACTCGATAGTCTCTCGTCGGCTGATATCGCAGCACATGTAGCTCGTGTTACCAATTTGCCAGAAGCCAATGCTGTTGCTAACCAGGCTGACTCAGTTAGCGCTCAGTTAGCTATTACGCCCGCTGATAATAACGTAATTGCCAAACCCCAGGTCGTTACTACGGCAGTAAAGAGTCGTCGTGACATTCAAACTTATATCGTGAAGACTGGTGACACTGTCCCGAGTTTGGCTACAAAGTTTGGTATAACCTCCGAGACTATTAAATCTTCAAACATGCTCACCAGTGATAATTTAAGTGTTGGGCAACAATTAATAATCTCACCAGTCGATGGCATTGCCTATAAGGTTAAAAACGGTGATACAGTCGACAGTTTAGCTGTGCGCTATGGGGCTAGCAAAGATCAAATTGTCGCCTTCAACGATACGGAACTCTCTGGTCTCCCAGTGGGGCAATACATAGTAATACCTAACGGGCGAACCGTTGCACAGAGTTCCAGTAGTAGTCCAAGCTTAGGGCTGCGTTTGTTTGGCGGTGGTGGCTACGATGCTGGATGGTGTACTGCATATGCGTCAGCTAAGGCGGGTGTCCCCGGCGGTTGGGGAAATGCAAATACCTGGCACATTTATGCCCCATTGAGCGGTTGGACAGTAAGTACAGTGCCGCGCGTAGGGGCAGTGGCTCAAACGTCAGTGGGTTGGGCTGGACACGTTGGTATTGTTGAGGCGGTTTCGCCAGACGGAACAATGATCAAATACTCAGATATGAATGGTCTTGCTGGATTCAACAGGGTTGGATACAGTGACTGGGTGCCAACAATCGGCAAATATCAACGATTCATCTATCATTAGATTGTTATATAATATTTACCCCTGATACGCTATACTATAGCGGATATGTTTGTAGATCGCGTAGAAGTCACGGCCTGGGCTGGCGATGGCGGCAATGGTGCCGTTAGTTTTCGGCATGAAAAATTTATTGATCGGGGTGGTCCAGACGGGGGCGATGGTGGCGATGGTGGCGATGTAATTTTAGTGGCCACCCAGAACCAGCACACCCTAGCAGCTTTTCGTTACAAGAAAGAGCTCAAGGCTGGGGATGGTCGGGCCGGTGCTAAACAGCGCAAGCACGGCCGAAGTGGCTTGGATAAAGAGATTCTGGTGCCGACTGGCACAGTTGCCTTAACAGAGGCTGGTGATGTCTTGGCCGACCTGGTGCAGGAAGGCCAACGGGCTGTGATAGCCCACGGTGGCAAGGGTGGCTTTGGTAATGCTCACTTTGTATCATCGGTGCGGCAAGCACCGCGTATTGCCGAAAAGGGTGAAAAGGGCGAGCGGTTGCAAGTTATCCTCGAATTAAAAATGATTGCCGACGTGGGCTTGGTTGGCTTGCCAAACGCTGGCAAATCAACCCTGTTGTCGGTAGTGAGTAATGCCCGGCCAGAGATTGCCGGTTACCCGTTTACAACCCTAAAGCCGAATTTAGGAGTGGTTGATGTTGATGGCTCGCACAGCTTATTGATGGCCGATATTCCCGGCTTAATTGCTGGTGCCAGCCAGGGCAAAGGCCTGGGTGATGAATTTTTGCGGCACGTCGAGCGGACCGCGGTGTTGCTGCATTTGATAGACTGCCGCGAAGACGTGGCGGCCGCTTATGCAACCATTATGCAAGAATTAAAAGACTACACGATTGATTTATCCAAACGGCCGCAAATTGTGGTGTTGAGTAAAATCGATGGTCTCGACGATGAATTATTAGCTGCTCAAACTGATGCATTGCGTCAAGTTGTTCCCAAACGAACAACTATCATGGCGTTTTCATCACATTCTAAAGACGGACTGCCAGAACTCCTGCGTACCGTCCAAAAGCTCGTTGAGAAAGGTCGGGCTACAGTTGCTCGCAAGGCCAAAAAAGATTCCGCTGAACTCCCGGTCTTACGAATGCCAGCCGACCAGATGTGGCAAGTGCAGCCCGCTGGCGACGGGTTTATGGTGACGGGCCGCCGTATCGAACGCTTTGCCGCCCGGACCGACTTTGGCAGCGACCAGGGAGTTCAGCGACTCCGTGACATTATGCGTAAGATGGGTATCTGGCGAGCACTCGAAAAACAGGGTATTAAACCCGGCCAAAAAATTACCATTGGCCAAAATGCTCTTGGTAGTTTAGAATATTAACAAGGTGAAGTATTATGAAACAAACACTCTATTTTTATGACCTTGAAACCAGTGGTGTCAATCCGCGATCGGCGCGTATTATGCAATTTGCCGGCCAGCGGGTCGATCTGGATTTAAACGTGGTTGGTGAGCCGCACAATGTCTTAATCAAGCTTACAGAAGACACCCTGCCAGAACCAGACGCCATACTTATTACTGGCATAACTCCCCAGCAAACCAAAGTTGATGGGGTGTCAGAAGCAGAATTCTTAAAACTTTTTGAAACCGAGATTGCCACACCCGGCACCATTTTTGTTGGCTTTAATACGGTGCGTTTTGACGATGAGTTTATGCGCTTTTTGCGCTATCGCAACTTTTATGACCCGTACGACTGGCAGTACAAAGACAGTAAGAGCCGCTGGGACTTGCTCGATGTTACACGCATGATGCGAGCCTTGCGGCCCGAAGGAATACACTGGCCAGTCGACAGTAATGGCAAGTCGACTAATCGACTTGAGTTATTGACGGCTATCAACAAGCTTGACCATGCCAATGCCCACGACGCTCTAAGTGATGTCATGGCGACGATAGATCTTGCCCGCTTAATAAAAACGCATCAACCCAAGTTCTTTAGCTTCTTGTTGGAAATGCGCCAAAAGTCAGTCATTGGTCAAGTTGTAAACGCCGGCCCACCATTTGTCTATACTTCTGGTAAATACCCCGGTGAGTTTGAAAAGACCACGATAGTTAGTGTCTTGGCAAAACACCCCACCCGCAAAGACGCCGTACTGGTATATGATTTACGGCACGATCCAGAGCCGTTCCTTAAACTGTCAACCAAAGAGTTGGTAGAAGCCTGGCGCTGGAAGCCGGATGCCACCGAGCAACGTTTGCCAGTAAAAACCATGCAGTTTAATCGCTGTCCAGCGGTTGCGCCATTGTCGGTCTTGGACGAAGCCAGTCAAAAACGCATACAACTCACACCAGAGATCGCTCAACAAAACCTTAAAAAGCTACAGAACAGCTCCCTGGACCAAAGGGTTCTACAAGCCCTCGAGGTTATGAATAAGCAACAGCAGGCTCGTCTGATGGAGGATGAGCAAGACGTTGATACCCAGTTGTATGACAGTTTTCTGAACGACGCTGACAAACCAAGCATGCAGCACATTCGTGAAGCCACTGCCAAAGAGTTGGCCACCATACAACCTGATTTCCGCGACCAGCGGCTCAAGCTATTGTTGCCACTGTATAAAGCCCGTAATTTTCCGCGCACACTCACCAACGAAGAACGAGCTGAGTGGGACACATTCTGCCGTCAGCGATTGCTTGGTGGTAGCCCCAGTCGAGCTCAAAAATACTTTGAACGCTTGGCTGAGTTATCGAAGCGGCCAGGCTTAACCACCGATCAACAATTTTTGTTAGAAGAGTTACAGCTCTACGGAGAGAGTATACTGCCGTCCCCAGACTACTAGGTCCAGTCGGTAGCATTTTGGAATTCGTAGTGCTAAAGCAGTTTGTTGTGGAGCCGCAGCCTGATCTGGGGTGGCAGGATGTTCGAGACCCAACATGGCAGGAGCTAACTGATAGTGATAACGGCGGTAACGGAATTCGGTGAAAACCAATATAATAGCTGCACTGAGGAGTACCCAGCTGAAGGTAATCTGAATGTGTGTGCCTGGAATCAGACCCAAGACGATGAAATTTAGCATGCCCGTAACCCTGTTTATGCTGTTTGCGCTTATACTACAAAATGTTTGCTAAAAAAGCAACTATATTTTATTAAGCTTATGTTTGTTGGCTTGTTTTATGGCGCAAAGGAGTCTAGCATAGCAAGTACACATGAAGCAGCAAGTATTCAGCAGTCAACTTAGTTCCTGGCTAAAGGGTAAAGGATCAAAAACTCTAGCAGATCTTGATTCGGTGTTTGCCGAAAAGAGTATCGCCATTGCCATTATGTTACTTATGGCGGTGCCAGCCTTACCGCTGCCAACAGGGGGTGTTACTCATATTTTTGAGGTAATCACCATGCTACTCGCGCTGGAGTTGATCATTGGCCGACGCACAATATGGTTACCAAAAAGCTGGCGTAAGCGGAGTCTCGGAAATTTAGCCGAAAAAAAGGTGTTGCCTGGGCTGCTTCGTACCATACGATGGTTTGAACGGTTTTCGCGCCCTCGCTTGAGCGACTTTCTGCAAAGGCCTAACAGCCTGCGCTTTATTGGACTGCTAACCCTGGTATTTACGTTATTCGCCTTTGTCGCACCACCGTTTTCGGGTCTCGATACCTTACCGGCACTTGGTGTGGTTGCCATGATGCTGGCAGTTGTATTGGAGGATACAGTAATTTTATTAATCGGTTGTTTAGTCGGTGCGGTTGGCACTGGTCTTGTGATTGGCTTGGGGACGGCAGTTTTTGAGGGTTTTCAACGCTTGCTGTAGTAAATAGGGGGCTTAGATACTACCAGCCTTATAGCTCCCCAAAATTGTTACGTCACATTTTTGGTCTACCAGTTTTTTGAGGGCAGTTTTAAAGGGTCGGGTTTGGGCGCCGGCGGCTAGGTCGATATAAAACATGTAGTGCCACTTTTTGCCGACCACTGGCCGGGATTGCAACTTGGTCAGGTTTATATCTTGTTCTTTAAACGCACTCAATGCGTTATAGAGTGCGCCGGGTTTATGGTCGGTAGTTAAAATCAACGATGTTTTGTCGGCGTTGGGAATCTTCTCTTGCTCGGCCTGCAAGACAACAAAGCGCGTGAAGTTGTCGGTATGGGTTTCAATTTCTTCGGCCAGGATTTCTAAGCCATGAATGGCAGCGGCTTCACGGCTAGCGATTGCAGCTTTTTTAGGGTCACCCCATTGCTTTACCATGGCGACACTGGCGGCCGTATCGTGCTGCTCGATGCGCTTGGCATCAGGCAAGTGTAAATCCAAAAACGACTCGCACTGGCCAAGAGCGGGGCCCTGGGAGTGAACCTCAGTTATCTTGTCGATCTGTGCGCCGGGTAAACCAATTAAACACTGGCTGACATGTAGATATATTTCTCCACAAATCCAGATACGTTTTTTTAAGAGCAGGTCGTAAACATTATTAATAGAGCCGTATAGTGAGTTTTCGATGGCCACAATGGCTTTGTCGCACTGTTTGTTTTGCAGAGCGGTAAAAACTTCCGTGAATGTATCACACGGCAACAAGCTGATATCTTTGCCAAAAAATATCGTAGCAGCAATGGAGTGAAAAGAGCCTGGTTGCCCCTGGATCCCAATTTTCATGCTCATGACGCCCTCAGACTACCATAAGTTAAGCGTACTGTCAGTAGTATTGTTAGTGTGTAAATCTGGCGAACAACGCTACATATGGTGTAATTTATGGCCTAGACAGCTAGGACACTGGATTTTTAGGCAATTTTTTGGTAGACTAGTGCGACCTTATGAGCGATATAATCGATGTAAAAGGTGCGAGGGAGCACAACTTAAAGAACATCAGCGTTACCATTCCGCGAGGAAAGCTGGTGGTTATTACTGGTTTGTCCGGATCCGGTAAGTCCAGCTTGGCTTTTGACACTATTTACGCCGAGGGGCAGCGCCGGTATGTAGAATCGCTCAGCTCCTATGCTCGTCAGTTTTTGGGTTTGATGGAAAAGCCTGACGTTGATCAAATCGATGGGCTATCACCAGCCATTAGCATTGACCAAAAGTCGACCAGCCGAAACCCCCGGTCGACGGTAGCAACAGTGACAGAAATTTATGACTATCTGCGTTTGTTGTTTGCCAGAATCGGCGTGCCGCACTGTCCTGTCTGTGGTAAACCAGTCACCAGACAAACTACTCAAGCTATTGTCGACCAAGTTGCCGTCTTGCCAGACAAAGCTCGGTTAATGATTTTGGCTCCGGTGGTGACAGATAAAAAAGGTGCTTTCGAGCATATTCCAGAACAATATACCCGGGCTGGCTTTGCCCGAGCGCGGGTCGATGGCGTGGTCTACGCCCTAGACGAATTCCCAGAGCTCGATAAAAACTACAAACACAATATCGAAGTTGTCATTGACCGCTTGGTGAATGACCAAGAGTCGCGAGGCCGCCTGGCTCAGTCGGTTGAACAAGCGCTGGAGGTTACCGATGGCAAGCTAACTGTCATAAACGCTGACACCAACGACACGTTTACGTATAGCTTGATGTACGCCTGTGTGGATCATCCTGATGTTAAAATCCCCGAGCTCGAACCACGGACCTTTAGTTTTAACAGCCCCCATGGAGCCTGTCCGGTGTGTACTGGGGTGGGTTCTCGGCAGGAAGTTGACCCCGAACTGGTGATTCCAAATGGGCGTTTAACGATTGCAGAGGGCGCGATTAGGCCCTTTAACCGGATTAACACCGATGCTTGGTATACCAAAAAACTGCAGGCGGTTGCCGACCGCTATGGGTTCAGCTTGCACGTGCCAACCGCCCAGCTTAAAGCCGAAGATTTACAGCGTATTTTGTACGGTACGGGTGATGAAACCTACCGGGTGTCACTGGGTATGGGCCGGACTTTCAGCACCGCCTTTGAAGGTGTAATTCCTAACCTAGAACGACGCCACCGCGAGACCGAAAGTGACTTTATGCGTCGTGATATTGAGCGATTCATGCGCGAAAGACCGTGTCACGAATGTCATGGCCGGCGATTGCGACCAGAGGTGTTGGCGGTGACGGTGTCCGATAAATCAATCATGGATATTTGTGAGCTGTCGATTGACGATGCCTACGATTTTATAGGTGGTTTAACGCTCAATGCCAAAGAAACGCACATTGCTCAACAGATTCTCAAAGAAATTAAAGCCCGCCTGAAGTTCATGCAAGATGTGGGTTTAAGTTACCTTAATCTTGCCCGGAGTGCCGTGACACTATCGGGTGGTGAGGCGCAGCGGATTCGTTTAGCTACTCAGATTGGCTCCGGCTTGATGGGCGTTTTGTATGTACTGGACGAACCATCAATCGGTTTGCACCAGCGTGATAACGAGAAGCTGTTGGGCACGTTGCGACACCTCCGCGATTTAGGCAACACCGTTTTAGTGGTAGAGCATGATGAAGATACTATTCGGACAGCCGATTACTTATTGGATATTGGCCCGGGAGCCGGGATTCATGGCGGTAAGGTTGTCGCAGCCGGTACGCCACAAGAAGTAGAAAAGGTCGAAGCCAGTATTACCGGGCAGTACTTACGTGGTAAGAAAGCGGTAGCTACCCCTAAAAAACGGCGACCCGGGAACGGCAATGCCTTGGTTGTAAAAGGTGCTCGCGAGAATAACTTGCGCAATATCTCTGTCGAGATTCCGCTTGGCAAGTTTGTGGTAGTTAGTGGCGTGTCAGGCTCGGGCAAGTCGAGTTTGATTAATGATATTTTAGCCAAAGAACTGTCGGCCAGACTTATGCGTGCTAACACGGTGCCTGGTAGCCATGATGATATCGAGGGTATCGACCGGCTTGATAAAGTAATTATTATTGACCAGTCGCCAATTGGTCGAACACCGCGTTCCAACCCAGCAACCTATACCGGATTATTTACACCGATCCGTGATTTGTTTGCCTCGACGCCCGAAGCCAAACTGCGTGGCTATGGCCCGGGTCGCTTCAGCTTCAATGTTAAAGGTGGTCGATGCGAGAATTGCGCCGGTGACGGAATTATTAAGATTGAAATGCACTTTTTGCCTGATGTGTACGTGCCATGTGAAGTTTGTCACGGCAAGCGCTACAACCGAGAAGCGCTTGAGATTCACTACAAGGGCAAGACAATTAGTGATGTCTTAGAGATGACGTGTGAAACTGCGCTGGAATTCTTTGAGAACATTCCGGTGATTGCTCGTAAGCTACAAACACTCGTAGATGTGGGCTTGGGATATATAACCTTGGGCCAATCTGCCACAACCTTATCTGGCGGTGAAGCTCAGCGCGTCAAGTTAGCGACCGAACTGTCGCGCCGGCCGACCGGCCGCACCCTGTATATCTTGGATGAGCCGACTACTGGTTTGCATGTTGATGACGTGAATCGCTTGCTTGGCGTTTTGCACGCGCTAGTAAACACCGGCAACAGCATGGTTGTTATCGAGCACAACCTTGACGTCATCAAAAATGCTGACTGGCTTATCGACATGGGCCCAGACGGCGGTGCGGCCGGCGGACAAGTCGTCGCCCAAGGAACGCCAGAGACGGTGGCCAAAAGCCCAAACTCCTACACTGGCGGGTACTTGAAAAAGATGTTATAATAACATCATTATGACAAGTGTTCCGGTTGTAGCTGCCTTTAAGAAAGTTGAAACGTACGAGAAGTACTTAGGTGAGCATATGACTGAACTTAAAAATCGTGGTGTTGATAGGGAGATGCTCGAACTACGCACCGTTCGTTTTTTAGGTAATCAAGCCAACAACGCCTGGGCCGCACTATTCGATCGTGAGCCAGATGAGCTTGATAGCTTTTTGGTTGATACATTCGAGCGATATTTTAATCCGGACTATACCGCCAACCTTGAGCCTCAGGTTGAAGAATTATTGCAAGACGCTATTTAGGATCTTTACGTAATAGTTTAGCGCGGATTTTTGGATCTTTTAGAAGGTGATAAATGGTGGGGCTAAAGGTCAACAAAATAGCCAATAACATTATAGGAATGATATAGGCTTCAATGTTAGGAATACGGTTGCCAAGCCAATAACCCAGTAGTGTCACGCTACCACACCACAAGAAAGCACCAATGACGTTGTACGCGAAGAACCGCCAACGTGGCATACTGCCCACACCCGCAACAACAGAAGAAAAGGTGCGAACTACCGGCACGAAGCGGGCAAGAATAATGGTTTTACCGCCGTGTTTTTCGTAAAACTTTTCAGCTTGCTCAATGTACTCTTCGCGAAACAGCAGTCCGTCTTTTTTGCGAAAAATTCGCTTTCCGGTGCGTTTGCCTATTTCGTAGCCAACGGCATTACCGGCAATTGCCGCTACGATAAGTACGACCAGTAGTGATGGTAGCCACAAATTTCCCTGTGACGCAAAGAAGCCGGCGGCGAACAATAAGGTGTCACCCGGCAAGAAGAAGCCAATCAACAAACCAGTTTCTGCAAAAACGATTGCACCTATCAGCAGTAAGCCGCCGGCGCTAATAATATGTTCAACATTAAACATCTACCGCACTAGCGTAACGGTTTTAGGTGGTAAATTCCATAGCAAAACTGCTAAAATATAGATACAACTGACTGAAATGGAGGGTCCGATGTCACAAGACGTCATTGTGGTGGAACTAGAAGAACGTAAACAACTTGGCAAGGGAATGAATCACTTGCGAGCTGACGGCCGTGTGCCGGCAGTTGTCCACGACCACGGCAAAGACTCATGGCATGTAAGCGGTGACTACGTGCAATTCGCTAAAATGTACGAACGCGCCGGTAAACACCATCCGCTTGAGCTGCATGTTAGCGGCAAAAAACAACTAGCGATCATTAAAGATGTCGACTACGAACCAGTCAAACACCGTATTCGCCACGTGGTGTTTCAGGCTATCAAGCAGGACGAAAAAGTCGAGGCCGAAGTACCAGTGGTAATCGAGGGCGAAATCCCCGCCGAAAAAGCTGGTTTTATGGTGATTACACACCTTACCCAAGTCAAAATGGAAGCCCTGCCCAAGAACTTACCAGATGAATTAAGGGCAGATGGTTCTAGTTTGGTAGAGATTGGCGACAAGCTGAGTGTCAGCGACCTACAAGTACCAAGTGGGGTTACTATCTTAGAAGAACCAGACGCACCATTAGCGACGGTTGAAGAAACTAAAGCTCAGGTTTCTGAAGAAACCGCAGCCGAGGAAGCTGAGGGCGAAGGTGAAGGCGAGGCCGCTGAGGGTGGCGAAGCTGTCGGCGACGCCAGCGGTGGTAGCGAAAAGTCCGAAAACTAATCGGTTAAGAAGCCGCCAGATTGGTGGGCCCATAACTTAGCATAGGTGCCGTTATGTTTGAGTAGCTCCTTGTGTTTGCCTTGCTCAATGATTTTACCGTCTTCTAACACAATAATGCGGTCCATCTTTTGGATAGTGCTCAAACGGTGGGCAATCACAATGGCCGTACGACCTTCCATGAGCTTCCATAGCGCGTCTTGAATCAAGACTTCACTCTCTGAGTCCAAAGCACTGGTTGCCTCGTCTAGCAACAGGACAGGTGCGTTCTTGAGCATGGCTCGGGCAATTGCAATTCGTTGTCGTTGACCACCCGACAACTTAACGCCGCGCTCACCAACTAAGGTTTGATATTTTTGCGGCAATTGTTGGATGAATTCATCGGCATGAGACGCACGGGCGGCCATCAGGACTTGTTTTTTGCTGGCATCTTGCTGGCCATAGCCGATATTTTCTTCGAGTGTTCGATGGAACATGATAGGTTCTTGAGGCACATAGGCAATATGTCGACGTAGGTCATCTTGGGTGATATGGGCAATATTTTGACCATCAATCGAGATAGCGCCGCCATCAACATCACTAAAGCGCAGTAGCAGACGCGTGAGGGTCGTTTTGCCAGATCCAGAATGGCCCACCAACCCAACCTTTTCGCCAGCTGTGATATTGAGCGTTAAGCCATGAAACAGCGCATCGGTTGAGCCATCGTGTGTGAATTCCACGGCGTCAAAACTGATGGCACCCTTAGCTATGGTGACCCGCTCTGGTTTGACGGGGTCTTTAATTTCGGGCTCAAGTCGTAGGATCTCGGTCATATCAGCGGCATCACCGAACACCCGGTTGTAATTGCGCATGGCGTTATTACAGAACATCCATAATTGGCCAATTAAACTGTTGGTGTAGGAGAAGATCAGAAAAGCGATAGCGATGTTGGCGTTAAAGACTACCACTCCTAAAACCGCCATGAGCAAGGCCGAAAACGAAATCACTCGACTGATGGCACTAAAGTACGCCATTTGGCGTTGGCTGGCACGCATTACTACCAGGGTATCGTCGTGCGTCACAGTGGTACGTTTGGCGAAGGCTTTACGTTCAAAACCGTGGGCTGCGAAACTTTTAATGGCCATGATGTTAGAGACACTGTCGGCCAAATAGCCGGTTTGCAGGCTTTCGTCGGAGGCTTGCTTAGCGCTCAGAGCCCGCACACGGCGGCTGAGACGGATGCCGGCTAGCATGAAGACAATCGAAAGTACTAACAACACTGCCACGAATTGCGGGGCGCGCGGAGCCAAAATGATGGCGGTGAACAATAAACCAGAGAGCAGTGTGAGCACTTGGTAAACTGTGGTGTCGGTGAATCGAATGTAGGCACCCAACAGCTTATTGGTCTGTGACACCAATGAGCCACCAAACGTATTGGCGTGAAAGTTTGCACTTTGATCGAGCAAATGATCGTAGATGCGTTGGGCCATGTCGCGTTCGACTTTGGCCTCCAGCCGCCAGTTAAAGCCGTCCACGATTCGCCAGCCGATACCGCTCATCATCAGTAGGACGGCATATATCAGCAGACTGGAGCCAAAGTCGGCCAGTAAAGTCTCGCGATTGTAGTCACCTTTAGCTAAACGACTCAACACACTGGCAAGGACAATCGGTGGCAGAAAGTTCTCAAACAGAATAGTCAGCGGCGTAAAGACCGCCATACCAACCACATAACGCGGATAGCGCCACATGTGCTGCCAAAACAGCGACATGGTATGCCGAGTTGTAGAATCAGATTTTGTCATGGCGTAGCCTCCTGCTACGGCAGTTAGGTTGTAAATTGTAGGTAGTTTGTATGTTTGTTAGTGTGCGGCGCGCACGGCTACGGGGACCGGGCAGCTTGAGCACAAGGCTTCTGATATAGAGAAACGTAATAACATTTTTGCCGGCCTTCCGTTAGTTAATAAAGGTAACGGCTATTATATCACCCCTTGTCAACAGATAGCAAAAGTCGGTACACTGAGCGGGTGGAAAAAATAATACTGTATTACAAATTTGTGCCGGTGCCAGACCCGGTAACGGCTATGCATTGGCAGCGCGAACTCTGCAGCCGATTGAATTTAAAGGGCCGCATTATCATTGCTGACCAAGGTATTAATGGCACGCTGGGCGGCAGGCTAGAAGATGTCAAAGCCTACGTTAAGGCCATGAATCTACACCCCTTGTTCAAGAAGATCCACTATAAGTGGAGTGATGGTAAAGGTGATGATTTCCCACGCTTAAGCATTAAGGTGCGACCAGAGCTGGTTACACTGGCTCCAGACGAGCAATTTGATGTCTTTAACAGCAGCAAAGCTCTCAAACCCCAAGAGTGGCACGAATATCTACAGAAACACCCGGATGCTATTTTGCTGGACGCCCGTAATGACTACGAGAGTGACATCGGTGCTTTCAAGGGTAAAAACGCCATCAAGCCAAAAATTAAGACGTTTCGGGATATCAAGCCAGAACTCGACAAGCTACCAAAGGATAAGCCAATTTTGACGTATTGTACTGGCGATGTGCGTTGTGAATACCTGAGCGCCTACATGAAGCATCGCGGCTTTGATGAGGTTTATCACCTGGATGGGGGCATTGTGAAATATGGACAAGAATTTGGTGATGACGGTTTTTGGGAAGGTAAATGTTACGTGTTTGATGATCGAATGAGCATCGGTTTTAGTGAAAAGGCTCAAGATATTGGTCAATGCGTGCACTGCGGCAGCAAAACCAGTAACTATATTAATTGCGCCGATGTTTCGTGTAATGCCCAGATCCTGGTGTGCGATAGTTGTGCCACGCAGACAACCTATTGCGCTAAGCATACACAAAAAGTACTTGCCAAGTAGGCTAGAGTATGCGAACATTGTTGACGCCCCAACAGGGGTATTTTCTTTGACAATTTGGATATAGATTCAGGGACAGATGTTGGAGACCTTTGATTGCACGATAGCTCGTTGCACCATACTTTTGATTCGCCATTTGGCCAAACCAAAACGTATGTACAAAAGGTTCGCAAGGTTGAGCGATAGGCTCAAAAAAGATCTCGAGGGTCGGGCAGGCAGACTGCACGTTGCGCTGAGCGCTTGTGGACAACACGGCCGTCCATACGGCAGCCCGCATGTTGCAGTGCCGCCCGACCCCGAGTATTACGCTCGATTTCTTTTTTCACCTCGCCCCCAACCCCGCACCACACATAACCACCATCTGTCCCCATTTACTTCTGAACCTGTATCTAAATCTGACTTGGCATTACAATATTCAAGGTGAACAAGCAGATAGAGGCTAAACTCAAGGCATTACCCAAGACACCGGGAGTCTATTTTCATAAAGACAAAACCGGTGAAATTATTTATGTGGGTAAGGCAGCGGTGCTGCGAAACCGTGTTCGGCAGTATTTTCAGAAGAGCCGTGGCCGCGATGCCAAAACCGAAGCCCTCGTCGCCGAGATTGTTGATTTGGACTGGATGGAAGTCGAGAGTGAGCTCGAGGCCTTGTTTTTAGAGGCCGAGATGATCCGCCGCTACATGCCTCGCTACAATATTTTGCTACGGGATGATAAGTCGATGTCGTATATTCGAATCGATTATGACAGCGACTTTCCAACTGTCAGCACGACTCGTCGGCCACTGGATGATGGCGCGCGTTATTTTGGGCCGTATTTAAGCACGGTCAGCGTACGGCAGGCATTAAAAGTGTTACGTCGAATCTTCCCATACGCCAACCGTCGGATTGGTGGCCAAAAACGAGCAACGCTGTATTACCACTTAGGGTTAGATCCCGGTCTAGAAGAAGGCAAGACAAGTTTGCAGGATTACAGGGCCAACCTACGGAGATTAATGGCGGTTTTGGAGGGCAAACGCCAAAGTGTGGAGCGTGATATTGAGCGCGACATGAAGCGCTTTGCCAAAGAACAAAACTTCGAAGCAGCCGGCAAAGCCCGTAATCAACTATTTGCCCTCCAAAACCTCAACAAACAAATCATCTTTAGCGATAAAGAATTCCAAGATATCAGCAAGGATCATGCCCTAAATGAGCTGGTCAACTTATTGCGCCTGCCCAGTTTCCCGCGACGGATTGAGGGCTACGACATTAGTCATATGAGCGGCACGGATGTGGTGGCTAGCATGGTGGTTTTTGCTAATGGCGTCAGTAATAAAGCCGAGTACCGCAAGTTTAAAACCCGCAAAGACCAAAATAACGACTTCGCCAACATGAACGAAACTATCGCCCGCCGCCTCAGCGAAAAAAACAAAAAACTCTGGGGCTTGCCCAACCTGGTGTTAATCGACGGTGGTAAGGGTCAACTGGACGCTGCCATCGCGGCACGCAACGCGGCCGAGATGAGCCGTATTCCGTTTATTGGTCTTGCCAAGCGTGAAGAACAGATTGTCATTCAAAAAGATGCGGCCGCCAGCAAAACCCAGCCCGCTCAGCCGGGTTCGGGCGTCGATATTAATCAAGAAGTCCTCCACACCCTGGGCGGTTATCTGACCGAAACCAAAGACTTTGTGCTCATCAATCTGCCGCACAACACCAACGTCGTCAAGCTACTGCAGCGCATTCGAGATGAATCGCACCGATTTGCGGTTAGTTACCACAGTACCCTTAAAGTAAAGCGGCAAACCAGTAGTCTACTGGATGACATTCCGGGCGTTGGTCAAACAACGCGCAAGAAGCTCATCAGAGCCTTTGGATCGTTGCGAGCTGTTCAACAGGCCAGCCAATCAGAACTGGCAACAGTGGTCGGCAAACAAAAGGCTCGTCAAATCATTCAACATCTACATCCAACCGAGGTATAATAGTACTCCCTATGGAGACATTGTTTGGGAGCGAGTTTTTTGCTGGCAATAGAGCAAAACTCCGAACCCTATTTAGCGGCACTGCGCCGATTGTTATCACGGCTCATGGTTTAGTGCAGCGTAGTGCTGACGAGACTTTTCCGTTTCGCCAGGATAGCAACTTCTGGTATTTAACGGGCATTGATGAACCTGACCTCGTTCTGGTTATGGATAAAGACAAAGAATACCTTATTCTGCCAGAAGGGTACGATTTTCGGTTGCGCTTTGATGGTGGAAGCGCTGTTAGTGAGCTGGCTGTAAAGTCCGGCATCAGCACCATCCTTGATAGCGGCCCCGGTTGGCGACAACTCAATAGCCGATTAAAGAAAGTTAAACATGTTGCCACTTTGGCGGCTCTACCGGCCTACGTTAGCCACTATAACTTCTACACTAATCCAGCTCGGGCGCACCTGATTGAACAAATCAAAACAGTTAACCCAACCATAGAATTACTGGATTTACGACAGCACTTGACTCGCATGCGCGTGGTTAAACAACCACAAGAGCTCCTGGCTATTAAAACGGCGATCAGTATAACGACGAGTTCGTTTAAAAAAATCCACCGCAAACTGGGTAGCTTCAAAAGTGAGCAGGCAATTGCCGTAGAACTAACACACGATTTTATGAAGAAGGGTGTCGGCCATGCTTTTGAGCCGGTTATCGCCAGTGGTAGCCGGGCTGTGACTGTCCATCATCGTGAGCTTCAACCAAATCTGGAAGCTGGCAATTTAGTGTTGGATGTCGGGGCGCAATTCGATCATTACGCGGCTGACATCTCTCGCACCTATTTTACGAAAACACCAACCAAACGACAGGCTGCAGTCTACAATGCTGTTTTAGAAATCCAAGAATTTGCCCTCAACAAAATGCATCCTGGTACGATACATAAAACCTATGAGGCCGAGGTGCAACATTTTGTTGGCGAGAAGCTACGTGAGCTCGGCCTTATTAAAAGCATTGATAAAGATGCCATCCGAAACTTTATGCCCCATTTAACCTCCCATTCCCTGGGTATTGACGTGCATGACACCAGTGATGCAGAACAGCCATTTGTGCCGGGCATGGTCTGGACGGTGGAGCCAGGTATTTACATCCCAGAAGAAGGTATAGGGGTGCGGATTGAAGATGACGTACTGATAACCAAAACAGGGCACAAGATTCTCACCAAATCCCTGCCTAAAAACCTGGCATAAGCTGGGCAAGCATAAAGATTTTGGTTACAATATAAGTAAGTATATGAAACGACCATTTGTACGGTTTCTTATTCGGTGGTTTGTCTGTAGCCTGGGGCTATGGATTGCTGCTGGCCTTTTAGACCAGCGAATTACCTATGACAGCCGCATTGGCGTGGTTATTGTGGCCGGGCTTATCTTGGCTGTTGTGAATATAGTCATCAAGCCACTGATAGTCATTTTGTCGTTGCCAGCCATATTATTTAGCCTTGGTTTGTTCATGATTGTCATCAACGGACTAATGGTCTTAATAGTCAGCACCCTCTATAAACCCCTCCAGATTAACGGATTTGGTACCGCTATGCTTGCGGGGATCATCATTGGCTTGGTAAACTTCTTAGTATCCACTATCTTGGAGGAGAAATGAGCATATACAACTACCTGACCATAGTCTCGATGATTTTAATGACCATATTGATATTGATCCAAACCCGAGGCGCAAGCCTGGGGGCTGGTCTTGGCGGCGGCGGTGAAGTGAATACGGTGCGAAGAGGTTCGGATAAGACCCTCCACCAAATTACTATTATCCTTGCGTTCGTGTTTGCGGCGTCTATCTTGCTGGGCATCGTTGCCTAGATGGACTATTAAGCCGGGGTGGCTCAGAGATGATTGATAGAATGACTAAACTTCGGTGGCGACGCCGCTTGCGTCAAAGTCGACGACAAGTTGAAGATCTTGGTTTTCAGGCCGAAGAACAACTAGAGCGACACTTTTTCCGTCGGTTGAATCGGCTGGGTCATGTCCGGCGGTTTATTGCAGCCTGGTTAGCCTTAATGCTGATTCTGATTAGCGGTACGGTGATCCAAACGCGTGCCTTGAGCGATCAATATCAAACCTTACAGCCCGTGGCTGGGGGCAGCTTTAGTGAGGGTGTTTTAGGTAGCTTCACCGATGCCAGCCCACTGTATGCCACTGGCGCGGTCGACAGTGCGGTGTCTCATCTGTTGTTTGCCGGCCTGTTTAAGTACAACCAAAAGAATCAGTTGGTGGGCGACTTGGCGGAGGGGTACAGCGAGGATGCTCGAGGTAGTACGTTTACCGTCAAGCTAAAGCCGAACCTATCGTGGCATGATGGCCAGAAGCTGACGGCTGACGACGTGGTGTTTACCTACCTAACTATCCAAAACCCTGATGCCAAGTCGCCCCTCTTTAGTAGTTGGCAAAATATTAAGGTTGCTAAAGTCGATGACACAACGGTTACCTTTACGTTATCTAATAGTTTAAGTTCGTTTCCGACTTCATTAACAAACGGGATTGTGCCGCAACACGTGTTGGGCGAGGTACCGGTCGGCGAGTTGCGAACGGCTAAATTTAACACGGTTAACCCAGTCGGGTCAGGTCCGTTCAAATGGGAGACCATCCAGGTTGATGGCACAACCCCAGAAACCCGCGAAGTGCAAATTGGTCGCTACAACGGCGGCGCAGCCAAGTTGCAGCGCTTTGTCGTCCACTCGTTTAATGATCAAAAACGCATGATCGAAAGTTTTAAAAAACAAGAAATTGCGGCCATGAGTGGTCTCGACGAAGTACCGGCTGAGCTAGCTGATGATCAAAGTGTCCAACCACATAACGTGCCCTTAACCAGTGAAACGATGGTGTTCTTTAAGATGAGCAATGACATCCTAAAAGATGCTGTAGTCCGGCAAGCCCTGACCCACGCAGTTAACCAGGCCGAAATCCTTAAAAGCCTCGACTACCCAGCCACGCTGGCGCGTTCGCCGCTGTTACCCATTCATATTGGGTATGACGTTAAGTCATTACAGTTACCATATGATGTTAATCGAGCAAATGCCTTGCTTGACCAAGCCGGTTGGACGCAGCGCAAAAACGGCATCCGTACGAAGAACAACCTGCCGCTGACCTTTAAGCTGGTCTCGCAAAGTAGTGGTGAATATGCTGCCGTGGCTCAAAAGCTACAATCACAGTGGCGTCAGGTTGGGGCTGATGCTCAAGTTACGCTTCAGGATGACGCCGACCTGCAAACCACCGTTTCGCAACATAACTATGACGCCCTGCTTTATGGAATATCGCTAGGCACAGACCCCGATGTCTTCCCCTTCTGGCACTCCAGCCAGGCTGATGCCCGGTTGACAACTCGCTTAAACTTCTCTGAATATAAATCAACCCAAGCCGACAAAGCCCTCGAAGCCGGCCGGAGCCGCTCAGATCCAACCATCCGAGCCATTAAGTACAAGCCATTCCTGGAAGCCTGGCGTCAGGACGCGCCAGCCGTAGCCTTATATCAGCCGCGCTACCTGTATATCGTGCGTGGAGAAATCTTTAACTTTGACCCCGTAACCATCAACACCGCCTCTGACCGCTACAGCAACGTCCAAAACTGGATGATTCGCGAGGCTAAGGTTAACATTAGCCAGTAGCACCGCTGGCGTTCACAACCGAAGTTTGTTACATTTAACAGGTACAAATTCCCCGTACGTTACGCGGATGTGGCGGAATTGGTAGACGCGCTAGCTTCAGGAGCTAGTGAGCTTATGCTCGTGGAGGTTCAAGTCCTCTCATCCGCACCATATTTTGCTTTTGCTTATGCTATGATAATTACAAGCATATGAGGTCTGGACAGAGGGATGAATAAAGTTGCGCATTATTTGCAAGAGCACCTGACGGGTGAGGTTATGACGAGTGTTGAGGCTCGTCGTTATTTTGCAACCGACGCCAGTATCTTAACAGTGGCTCCTAGTATTATCGTGTATCCACGTGGCGAAAACGATGTGCGCAAGACAGCTCGTTTTACCTGGCAGTTGGCCGAGCGCGGTCGGGTTATACCAATCACGGCTCGCGGTATGGGCACCGATCAAGGTGGCGCAGCCATTGGGAGTGGAGTGATTATGGTCTTCCCAGCACATATGCACAAGATTATCGAAATGGACAGCAAAACTGGCAGTGTGGTGGTTGAACCTGGTATTAACTACGGCAAGTTACAACAAGCCCTAAAGACACACGGACGCTTTTTACCGCCGTTTCCGGCCTCTCTAGAGTATTCAACTATTGGCGGTGCTATTGCTAACAACGCCGGCGGCGAAAAAACCGTTAAATACGGCAGCACACGGGATTATGTTAAGAATCTCCGAGTTGTATTGGCCAATGGCGAGGTCATTGAAAGTCGGCGACTCAGCAAGCGAGAACTCAGCAAAAAACTCGGCAGTGCCACCTTTGAGGGCGAGATTTACCGCAGCCTTGACACGCTGATAGAAGAAAACAAGGAGCTAATTAGCAAACTCGGCTTTAATACCACTAAGAACTCGGCCGGTTACGACATTGCTTCGGTCAAGCGCAAAGACGGCTCGTTTGACCTGACACCGCTGTTTGTAGGCTCGCAAGGGACGTTGGGGATAGTTACCGAAGCCCAGCTTAAAACTGAAGTGTTTAACCAACACAGTACCCTGATAGCG
>CAZBRC010000007.1:0-23121 GCA_964494415.1 uncultured Candidatus Saccharibacteria bacterium | reverse complement strand
TTTAGTATCTGTTACTGCTACTGTTTTGCCAAGAGCTATAGTACAACCAAAAATCCTTGCGTCAAGTATAACCCCGAAGGTACACTATATGGACTCATGCCCGTTATTAAACTAGAAAACCTCAGCAAACTATACGGCTTCGGCGACGCTACTACAGTGGCGCTAGAGGAAGTCAATCTGACCATTGAGTCCGGCGAGTTTGTGGCGGTGATGGGCCCGAGTGGTTCGGGTAAGTCTACATTAATGAATATGATCGGCTTGCTCGACCGCCCAACTCACGGTAAGTACGTGCTCGGTAATCGTCAAGTAGCTAAGTTGCGGGCTAACCAACGCGCCAAAGCTCGGCGCGACACAGTGGGTTTTGTGTTTCAGTCCTTCAACTTACTGCCCCGTTTATCGGTGCTCGAAAATGTTGCCCTACCCCTGATGTATAAAGGTATGTCACAAACCAAACGCCTAAAAGTAGCCGGCGCAATGCTGGATCGAGTTGGTTTGTCTGATCGTGAATATTTCTTCCCCAAACAACTAAGTGGCGGTCAAGCGCAGCGGGCAGCTATAGCTCGGGCATTGGTCAATAACCCGCAGATTATCATTGCCGACGAACCAACTGGGAACCTGGATAGTTATGCCAGTCGCTTAGTTATGGAGCTGCTGAGTGACATTCACAAAACTGGCAATACTATCTTGATGGTTACCCATAACCCAGAGCTCACCCGTTATGCTAACCGGATTGTGTTTATGCATGACGGCCAGATCATCGCTGATGAAAAGTCGAAGATTGGTGACATCCCAGAGAGCGTGCGCCGCAGCATGTATTTCTTGCCCAAAAAGACCGAAGAAGATGATCTGGCCGGCGTCTCTGCCCTGATGCAAACCCTTGAGTCCGAGGACAAAAAATCCAAGAAAAAACCGGCGCGCAAAGCAAAGCCAAAGTCCACTAAACGACCTCGTCGCGCCACCCCGGCCACGGCCAAACGGAGTAAGCGCTCATGAGCAAAGGCACCGCGCGAGCCACCCTTAAGAGTATTCGCACTTCCAAGTGGCGCAGCGTTCTTACTATGCTCGGTATTATCATTGGCGTGGCTAGTGTGACGACTATTGTCAGCCTTGGCGAGGGCGTCAAACGTCAGGTGGTTGGGCAGATTGATCAGCTGGGTAGCGACTTGGTTATTGTTCGTCCTGGTAGAGTTGTTAATCGTGACAGCAAGGGCGCAATTAACGGTGTCAATTTGGTAGCGGCCTTTAGTAATGGCTCTCTTAGCGAAGAAGATTATCAGAAGATTGCTAAAACCGAAGGCGCAGCTGCCACTGTGCCATTTAGCTTAACCAACGCTATCGCCAGTCACGAGGGGCGTGAATATGACCCAGGAGTTGTCATTGGTACCACAGGTGAGTTGTCGGAAGTTATTAAGCAAAAAGTCCAGTTTGGCAGTTATTTTAACAGTGGTGATGATGAGAAATCGGTGGCTGTGATAGGTCGCTCGGTAGCTGACCAGCTCTTTCAAGAAAATGTGCCAATTGGTAATAGCTTTACATTACGGGGACAGGAGTTTGTGGTGCGGGGTGTGTTTGAGCAATTTGATAAAGCACCGCTATCACCCAATGCCGACCTGAACAATGCAATTTTTATTCCGCTACGAACCGCTAAACAAGATTTTGGTGGCCAAACTCAGATTTATCAAGTGCTAGTCAAACCGGCCAAAGGCGTCAGCCAAGATCAACTGGTTGGTGCTATTAATCGAAACCTCAAAGAAGCACACGGTGGTCAGACCGACTTTACTGTGCTTAAACAGTCCGAAACCCTGGCAATTACTACCCACGCCCTAAACCTGTTTACCAGTTTAATTACGGGCATTGCAGCCATCTCCCTACTGGTAGGTGGTATTGGCATTATGAATATTATGTTGATGTCAGTAACCGAGCGGACGCGCGAAATTGGGGTGCGCAAAGCTATCGGTGCCACCAACCGCCAGATTATGAATCAATTCCTGACAGAAGCCCTGGTTATTAGTGTGGTTGGTGGTGTCTTAGGTATTATCGTGTCGCTGATCCTTAACTACCTGCTACACATATTTACCGATTTAGAGCCAGTAATCACTCTGCCAATTATGTTGATTGCGGCCGGCATTGCCATCTTTATCGGCTTGATCTTTGGTGTAGTGCCGGCTGTCAAAGCCGCCCGCAAAGACCCCATCGAATCACTGCGATACGAGTAATAATTAGGCTATACTAGTAGTAATAGACAACGACTAAACACCAGAATTAACGGAGATACCATGCAGGATAAAAGCGGAAACCCAGCCCTAAAAAACTCAGCTCTGCAACGAGTTGGCGAGGCATCTGACGCTGGTGTCGCTACGCTCTCCGGTACAGTAGTCAAAATCGTCTTGCTACTGGCCATAGTGGCAGTCACTGGTATCTTTGGCTGGAATAACGCGGCCGCCCAAAACGGAGCTGGTTTGTTGTGGTTGGCCTTGCTCGGTGGAGCTGGCTTAGGTTTTGTGACTATTTTTAAACCCAACGCCGCCCCACTCACTGCCCCGCTTTACGCTGTTTGTGAGGGCTTTTTGCTAGGCTTTATCTCTCAGATTTTTGCTGAGGCCTACGGCAACATTGTCGCCGAAGCGATTTTGGTGACGCTCGGCATCACTATTAGTACGCTTATTTTGTATCTGTCAGGCTTAGTTAAGGTCGACCGAAAGTTTGTGTCGGTGGTTATGATTGCAACCTTTGGCGTGGCATTATTTTATCTGGGTAGCCTGATATTTAGCTTGTTTGGTGCGAGCTTTCCATTGGTTAACAGCACGAGTTCGTTTGGGATTATCTTTAGCGTTGTCGTGGTACTAATCGCAGCTTTAAATTTGATGTTAGATTTTGCTTTTATCGCCACAACCGCCAAGAGCGGCAATGCGCCCAAAGTATTTGAATGGTATGGGGCGTTCTCTCTGCTGGTTACTCTAGTCTGGCTCTATCTAGAAGTTTTGCGTTTACTTGGTAAATCACGCAGTTAACACGGCTGGTTAAACCGGTTTAATCTCACCACACGCCAGGCGTGGCCCACCACTAATGCCGCTACCACTGTCGCCGCCCTTATATGGATCGGGGTTAGCGTGGATCATAATTGACGTTCCCTCTTTGGGCTCTAATATGGAACGGGGTCCATTACTAAGCGTGACCCTGGTGGTCAATGCTTCTAAATGCCCCTTGCCTTGTTCGTCCACAGTAAGGTTGGGCAAATCACCAGCGTGAAACGGATGGTTGGCATCGGGGTCGCTGTTGCCAGCTGGGCCGGGGTCAAAATGTCCACCAGCACACTTAAATTCACCGCTGCAGTCGGCCTTTTCGTGAATGTGCACGGCGTGTTTCCCAGGAGTGAGGATAGTCGGATCTCCCGCTAAGTCGATGACCACCTGCACATAAGGGAAATCATCAATAACATATTCGGTTAGGGTAGCTGTCCCTGTTATCTTACCGTCTCTCCCAGATATAGCTGCGGTTGCCTGCTTGGTCTGGCTGTCATCATCAAAACGTAGCTGCATATATGCCCTCTTCTCCCTCTTTAATAGTTATATTATACGCCATCACCCCCGAACGAAACTGCTTGTGATTTATTGACAAAGTAGGTAAAAACGTGATATAATACTGCTGTATCTGATAGGAGTTTAGGTATACCATGAAGATAACCAATTTGGTCAAAAAATTAGTGTTGAGTTTGTTAGTGATGAGCCTGCCGGTTTTGGTAGCTCAGCCGGTTTTTGCGGCCTCGGCTAATTATGTATCTAACCAAACCTATCTTAACGCTGCCCCTGCCGGTATGGGGATTAGCGGCTCAGCCGGTATACCCGGCGCCCTCGGGAAAAATGTCCGCATTGCTGACCTGGAGTTTGCCTGGAACACTAGTCACGAGGATCTACCAAAAAGCCGGGCTAGCGGTGCCTTATGGGCCGTCGGTACTCCCGTAAATCCTTATAACAATGCTGCAGAAAGCGATGCTGTCATACAGCACGGTACTGCGGTGAGCGGTCTCATTAGCGCTGCTCGAAACGGCTATGGCATAGACGGCGTTGCGCCGGACGCTGAATTCCATATGGTTAATACCTACAGTCAAGAATATGGTTGGGATATTGCTCGAGCGGTTAACCTGGCTGCCAGTCGAATGTCGGCTGGTGACGTTATTTTAATCGAACAACAAGTGTCTGATGGTCGCGGTAATTCGGTACCTGCCGAGTGGGATTCGCGGGTTTATGATGCTATCCGCTCTGCCACCAGCAACGGTATTATCGTAGTTGAGGCTGCCGGTAACAGTAAGGTCAATCTTGATGATAGCTACTACGGATCAAGCTTTCCTATGGGTAAGCCAGATTCCGGTGCCGTAATTGTCGGCGCTGGCTCAGCTTGTGATGGTTCTGCCAATCACTACCGCTGGCAGCCCACCGATATATACGGCTCCAACTACGGTTCGCGAGTTGATGTTCAGGGTTTTGGCGAATGCGTAATGACCACCGGCTATGGCACCACCTACGGTGGCTATGGCAGCGGCAACACCGCCTACTTGCCCGAATTTAAAGGCACATCTTCGGCCGCAGCGTTGGTTGCCGCCGCCGCCGCCAATATATCGAGTACCTATGAGGAATTGTATAAAACTAACGCAAGTCCTACGCTTGTACGCTTTGCCATGATGGTTACTGGAACACCGCAATACACTGCTATAAATCCAGGTAAAGTTGGCCCACTTGTTAACCAAACAGCCGCAATTAAAGCTTTAGATAACACAGCTCCGAGCACACCCAAGGGACTCACCTACACCTTTAACAGCTCAAAACAACCGGTCATTAAATGGCAGGCTGCAACTGACAATACCAGGGTAGCCAGTTACCGCGTCTATCGTAACGGTAGCCTGGTGAGCACAGTAAGCGGCACAACGCTAAAATATGTTGATAAAAGTTTTAGCGCCAAAACAACCTATAGCTATCAAATCCAAGCCGTTGATGCAGTTGGCAATACCTCAGCTAAAAGTGCCAAACTGTCTCTTACGACAAAGTAAGGCTGTCCCACGCATCGCGCAAAGCGATCGAGCCGACTTTTACGGATCGCAAGCCTTTGTAGCTCATGAGTTCTAACTGGTGATGGGCTGCTTGACTTTCCTGGTCCAGGGTTTGCTCATCGACTGCCGGCGGCGCCGGTCTGCCCAGGGTGGGAATTCGCCTCAAGGCCGACGGAATCGGCGTCGGTTTTACCTGCTCGGCTTGATGGATAGCCTCTAATAGGGCTTCGGTCGTTATGTCGCCAAATTCTCGCAAGCCAACATTTGTCCAGTAGAGGTCACGTAATGTATCGATATGTTCGGCAAGAGCCTCAACGTGCTGCTGCGTGGGTTCCATGAGTTCTTTAATGCGCTCACAGTCTTGGGCATACTGACTAAAGCGCTCAATGTATGGTGCAGCCTCGAGCATACGCATGGGACTCTCAATTTGCATGAGTTCGCCAACACCCGTAGCAAGATAGATAGCAATGTCCTCGGCAATCTCCGCTCGTCGAGCTAACTCCTCGGCGCTATGGGGGTAGCTGGTATTCCAGCTATCCGGCAATTCGCGTTCGACGGGGATAGCGATGTGCTGCTCGGTATGTGGCGTTGTCAGGTGTGTGCCATCATCCAGGGTAATTGCCATAGGCTCAATGTCATGGCTTGGCTGACAAACTGTTAGCGTAACACTTTGGCTGGGTTTATCTTGTTGACTCACCGCCAGCAATACCGACGCAACCTCAGAGACTGGCCAGCCATAGCGTGCGTGTATAGACAATAAAGTCTGGGCTGAATTGTCTGCATCGTAGGCATAGCGAGTCAGCTCGTAGAGAGCTTGGTCAACGGCAAACTCCTGACTGATACGCATGGCGTCTATAACGACGGCAGCTTCGGGCGTTAAGTCGGGGTTGCGGGCGGCTTCTGGCATGGGCTGTTCCCTACTTTTGAGCCCTAATCTGTGGGTCGATCTCGTTCATGCCACGGGCAATCGTCTGATCATGGTTAAGACCAGTAGAATACAGATCAAACACGCCCCTCAAGCTGAAACCTCTAAAGTAGACGCCTGGTTTATCAGGCTGGCCGGGTACACCGGGCTGACCAGGTTCTGTTAAGTAGGCATTCTTGAGGAAGGCACCGTACTCTAAAACACTGGCTTCGTAGGAATTATTGGTGAGAGCACTAGACATCGGGCTGGTGTCGTAGGCATTGCGTCCAAACAGGTTATTTTTGGCTCGAGCGATGTTTGATGTTCCCCACGAGCTTTCGTTGCCGGCATGGGCGACTGCGTAGACTGCATTAATACCATATTGATCTTCGATTTGTTTAAAGGCTTTACCGAGTCCAGCCATGGCCGGAGCGTGCTCAGCCAAGAAGGCGTCAATTTGTTCGGCGCTCACACCCGATTTACTAAGTGGATTGGTATCAACAGTGTATGGTGGGCGCGGGTTTTCGTGCTCATCAGCTGCCTCAAAGTTTTTAAGAATCTGCGGGTTCTTTTTAGCAACCTTGGCAAAATGGGAGAGGTTATCACCAATCTCAGAAAACTCTTGTTTGGCAGTCCCGGGGATAATCACGCTCTGTCCATCTTTAAGCTGTGCCAGGTTAAGTTGCGGGTTGGCTTGACGCATCCAGCTGGCCACTGTTGCGGGCGGTACATCCTTTTGGGCAGCGATAACCGCAATGACGCCAAGAACAGCTTTACCATCCTGGGCTTTCCAGACAGCGGTTTCTTTACTGACAGCAGGCATCGGGGCAGCTTGGGTTGGTTCCGGGCTGGCCGTTGGCTGAGTGGTTGTGGTTGAAGTTGCGGTTGGCGCGGTGACTGGCGATTGTGTTGTGGCCGGTGTTGGCCGAGGTGTTACGGCTGGCGCGGGTTGGCTGGCCAGTCGGTCAATCTTGGGGAATACAACCGTTTGGTTGGCGTAGTAATGATTCATGTCGGGAAATCCACTGGCCGCGGCGACATGCTGGACGAGCTCTGGGGTTACAAAGCCGTAATGATTTTTAACCACCAACCACAGCACATCACCATACTTCAAGGTTTGACTACCTTCCAAGGCTGGGGTGGCAGTCTCGGCCTCTACGGTGGTTGGGTTTGCTAAATGGGGGACTAGTGGTTGCGGTGAGGTTGGTACAAGTGCTGCCTCACCTGGATGCAACATGGTACGTTGATTGAGATCATAAAACCGAGGCAAATCATCAACGATTTGCTGCGCTGTCATGTCGGTATAGCGATCAATTAAGCCGTACGGGCTATCGCCCGGCTGGACGGTGACGGTAATAGTGTGTGGTACCTCAGTTTCGATGGCGGTAGGCTCCATGGCGGCGTGGGCTGGTTCGGCTTGCGCCAAAACGCCACCGGCACCAACTGCCGCGGCGATAGCCCCTCCAACCAGCAAAGCTCGCGGGATGTGTGATTCTGTTTCTATTGTGCTCATATGCACTCCTTCTGGTCGCAGTTATGCTGACCGATTAGTTTATGGTTGCTACACAGACAGAGTTAAGGGGCACAAAAAGATACGAGGCGGGGAGCGGGTGCTGACCAAAGTCAACGTGTCCCGCTCCCCGCGCGCTCAGCCGGTTCGCTCCAGCTCTTGGCCCTCACCCGGGCTGCGCTTGCTGCCGCTGGGCTTCTCGGAGACTCGCGACCACCAGGACCGGTAGGTGCCGACGAAGGTCGAGGCCTTGAAGTACACGATGACCAGGATCCAGGCGATGCTGGTCAGCAGGAACATGGTGCGTCCCTCGTCACTGGTGCCGGACTTGATGTTGGGGGCGCCGAAGGCGCGGATGCACACGTAGGCGACGAAGATGATGGCGATGGCTCCCAGAAGCTTGGAGGCGTAGAGCCGCGCCATCATCATTCGCTGTCCCTTGGCGTAGTGCTTGACCTGCTCCGATCGGGGAATCTCGCGACGTCCGCTCTGATCCTCGACTGACAGGCCCTGCAGACGGTTTGCACGCCGACTCATGACTGCTCCTTGGGTTGGGGATGGCTGAGGTTGCACGTTTTGTGCCCTCTGTCTGTATAGCGTCCGTTAATTGGACGGTCTGGTTATATGTTCGGATTCGTACTTGTACGGGTGTACGGGCATAGCATTGCGGGGTTTGTGGGTGGCCGGCGCTGCCGGGCTGGCGAATCAAACGTGATTCAGTCTCAGCCCGGCAGCGCAACAGCTTCCCTTCCTTCTTCGAGCTCCCTTCTAGTTGAGGCTCTTGCAGACCACATGCTTGGTGTCGACGGTGAACTTGGTGCTCTCGAACGCCTTGGGAATGCGCTTCATGTCGTTCTGATCGAACCGCGGTGAACCGTTGAAGTTGATCGTGACGTTGGCTGGAGAGACGCCGTGTCGCTTGGCGTACTTGTGGTAGGCAGTGGTGATGGCACGACGAGTAGCAGTCCAGGAAGCCTTCATGCAGCGGCTACCACCGATGATCGACTGAGCGAACTGTTCAGCTTCCAGCGTCAGGCGTGAACCGTTCTCCTTCATGACGAAGTAGTTGATCAGGGGGACGAAGTCCACCACCCGTCGACCTGCTCCCGGTTCGTAGTGCACCGAGCGCGCCGTTGCCGCGGGCTTGACGCGGGGACGGTAGAACACGGCGCGTGAAGCATCGACGTCGACGGTCATGTGACTGCCGCGGGTGGTGACAACTGCTCCGTCGGCCGGAAAGCAGGTCGTGACATCACCCTGAGCCTTCATCCAGACCGTGTCGGTGTTCCAAGTGAAGCTACCGACGAAGGTGTGAACGATGCTCTGGGCCTCGTCCTTCACCGGCGCAGTCACATCCGTTCGCGCCCGGCAATCAATGAAGATGCCGGTAGTTTTGGTGGTGACTGTGTTGGTGGTGCTGGCCCGATTCCTTTGCTCCAGGCTCAGGATGCCGTTGAGGGCTCCGGTAAAGTACAGAACGCCAAACACAACGGCCAAGGTGACAATGATCACGCAGCCGATGACGAACAGGTTGCCGATGGTTCGAATGGACTTCATGACGACTCCTTGTTTTTGGGCTGGTAATTTACCAGAACAGGACGAACAACACGATGACGGCCACCGGGATGGCCAAGCAGAACGTGACAATGTCCATACGATCTCCTAGGGGTGGGTGGCTCGTTAAGCAACAGCAAACAATGCTATGCTCCGAACATATAACCAGTGTTAAGGTGCCTCGAAGAAGCCTGCGTACAGGTTCGCAGGTAGCTCGAATAAGCGCGGCCAAACCGCGTGATTTGCAACAAAAAGGCCTCGACGTTAGTCGCCGAGGCTCTGGTGGAGAGACACAATGCTCTCGTATTCAACAGAGGTCGGCTGACCGGTTTCGCTACTAGCTCCACATCGTCCAAGCGACCAAATTACGGACGGTGTTTCATTGCTTTCAGCCCAAATGTGCTAAAACCTAGTATACATCGATTCGGGCATTTGTCAATTTTGGGCTGCTTCAGCAAAATTTCAGCTAAAACATCATACAATAGAGGCATGCGGATATTAGTCGTGGAAGATGACCACAAAATCGCCAATGCACTTAAACGAGGCTTGGAACAAGAATCCTATGCGGTTGATGTGGTCTATGACGGTGATGACGGCGAAGCCATGGCAACTACCGAAGAATACGACCTGGTGATTTTAGACCGCATGTTACCCGGCAACTATGACGGGCTCAGTATTTTGGCAGCCATGCGCGACGCCAATAATCACACGCCCGTATTATTGCTGACTGCCCGCGATAAAGTTCATGATCGTGTCGAAGGCCTTAATCAAGGCGCCGACGATTACTTAGTCAAGCCGTTTGCTTTTGAGGAGTTGTTGGCCAGAATCCGAGCCCTACTCCGCCGCCCACAAGATCAGACCGGTACCACCCTGACCTGTGGTGATGTGACGCTTGATCCACAAACTTTTATAGTCACCCGCGCCGGCAAGCCAATCAGCCTAACCAGTAAAGAGTTTGCCTTGCTTGAGTATCTGATGCGTAACCCTGGCCGCACGCTCACCAAAGACAGCATCATTCAACATGTGTGGGACTACGACGCCGATATTCTGCCGAACACGGTGGAAGTCTACATGGGGTATTTACGGAATAAACTCGACAAGCCATTTAGCAAATTACCGGCTGTGATTCACACCAACCGCGGCTTTGGTTATATCTTTGGAGAGCAACAACGTGTTTCGTAGTACTACCCTAAAACTGACCGGTGTCTACCTTGCCATTATTATGATTATTAGTTTGTTCTTTAGTGCTAACCTGTACAGCTTGGCTACCCGAGAGCTGGATCGTGGCTTTCGTCGGCAGCAAGCTGTAATCGAACGAGTGTCACCATTTGATCCGTTTGGTGATGGTAACGAAGTTCTCAATGAGCGAAACCAGGCTATCCTCAGCGCTAAACAACACATCTTTGGGCAGTTGTTGTTTATTAATATTGTGATCCTGGGGCTAGGCGGGGTGATGAGCTATCTGTTAGCCCGCCGCACGCTGCGTCCTATCGAAGAAGCCCACGAAGCTCAAAAACGCTTTACAGCTGATGCCTCGCACGAACTTCGAACCCCCCTCACGGCTATGCAAACCGAGATCGAGGTTGCCTTACGTGACCCCAAGCTGAGTAAAGAAGAAGCCAAAGAGCTGCTCAAGAGTAATTTAGAAGAGCTGGCAACCCTGACGCAACTGTCAGATGGATTGTTGCGACTCGCCCGGCTGGAATCCAACAATCTCCCCAAAAAGCCCGTCAGGGTTGCCGCCGTCTTAGATAAGGCCGCACAAGCTAATCTGACATTGGCCGAACAAAAGGACATCTTGCTAGAAGCTGTAAAAGGACCACAGTTGCGTGTTATGGGTGATCAAACGAGCTTAGTAGAAATGCTGAGTATCCTGGTAAACAATGCTATCAAGTATAGCCCAGCCAAGAGTACGGTGCAGTTGCAGTATGAGAAACGTGGCAAAGAAGTGGTAATAAGCGTGGTTGATTATGGGGTGGGCATCAATCAAGTTGAATTACCACGGATCTTTGAGCGGTTCTATCGAGCCGACAGCTCACGCAGCCGTCAGCAGGTGGCGGGCTACGGTCTGGGATTGCCAATCGCCAAGAGCCTAGCCGAGATGCACGACGGCTATATCACCGTTAAAAGTGTTGTCGACAAAGGATCTACTTTTGAAATACACCTACCGCAGTTAGCTAAGTAAAAACGAGCCTACAAGCCTGCCCACGTTCGGAGACGTAAGTAAATGACAGGCACGTTGGTTGCTTCTGGGGTAAATGATGACCAGACGCTTGGCAACGCCCCGGTTACTCCTGTAACGGAGTAACCAATCACTGAACCCTGGTTATTGTGGGTAGCAGAGTCAGGCAGCGTTGGCCACGCTAACCCGTTATAGACCATAACACGCAGGGTGGCAGCGGTGCCTCCTTGCTGAGCCGCCGCCAGCCAGTACCAGCCGGGCCGCAACAGTTTAAATATTCCGGTGACACCCACACTTGTACTTGCTGAACCAGTGGTGGCAACCGTGCCAAAATCTTCTAACAAGTAGCCCGGGAACGGCCATGATAAGTCGTTGTTGTATATCCCCAGTCGAATAGCTGAGCCACTACCAGCACCACTGGTGGCGACACCAATCTCCGTAACAATACAATGTTGCCCAATGTAGAGCGGGAAGGCTTTCATGGTACTGTTGGTGACGGCATTTGTTCCGTAGTTTACGACTGGCGGGTAATAGTAGTAATTATCCGCCATACCAATATAGTTAGCATTCTGAGCATAAACAGCGCTACCAGCACTATTGGCAATTTGGTAAGTGCTTAGGCCACTCGTTAGGCTATCCAACGTATTAACGATGACTTGCGCAAAAATACTATGTCCCTGAATGCTTGGGTGGACGTTGTCGTTGGCCAAGTAGAAGCGATTAGCAACTTGCTTGCCAGAAGTGTGAGAGGCAGCTGTCGTGCTATTAAACCCGCGCGTAACTGTTAGAGTGTAGTTAGGATAGCTACCGCTAACGCCGGTAACGCGCATGTCTTCGTTTTCGCAGCGCAGAATCCAGCCGGCAACTGGAGCAAAAGCAGTGCCGTTGGCTGTTACCGCTATACTAGTGGCTACATTGGTAATGGTGCTTGGCAGAACGGACGTATATGGATACAAGGCTCCATCCACATCGGCTATGGCAACGCTGGAATCAAAGCTAGAAACAACGCTCGCGGTTGTACTGTTGATAGATGACCAGTCTACCGAATTATAGCTTGATGTGTATGTTAGACGGGGTATGTTTGCGATGACGATTGGCCTTGGAATGGCGGCTTCGATATGCCAGGAATCAAATTGAACTTGGGCAGCCGTATCGCCGCTTACGATTCCGGTAACTGTACCCACGATAGTTTTGCCAGCATCAGCCGCGGTGCACACAAATCGCTTTACAATAGGTGTTGGTTGCCCTGCCCAGCCACCCCCAGCTACGGTTGTGGTACCAGTTATAGTTCCGTTACTGCCATTGGTTGACCAACTAACACCATAGGTTCGGGCAATAATGATCTCTGCGCCACTTGAATGCGACGCTGCGGTGGTGCTATTGACGCCGCGAGTCACTGTCCACGAGGTCGTTCCCTGCCCGGCGGTAACTAACATTTGCTCTGAGTCAATCTGAATAACATAGGTGCCGGAGGCTGGGAAGTTGGTAAACGCCGCTGCCGTGATGCTGGTGACTGCACTGTTGATGGCTCCGTTGAGCGTGGTGCGTGCGTTGATGCCACCTATCAAGGTCACGCCAACCGTTCCCCCGGCAAAGTTAGCTGGCAACGTAATAGTGAAACTAGCACTATTAGCAGTAGCATACATGTAGGCTGGACCAGTGTTTTGCAGGACACTGGCGACATTGGTCCAGGTTCCAGAAGTAGCAATTGATGAGTCCCAGGCAATCGAGCCGGCACTCGTGTACGACGAGTATAATTGCCCAGCCCGAAGCCGGGAAATAGTAGCTGTCAGGGCGTTTGTCCAGGCTGTTATACCGGTCGATGTCCAACCGGCAAGGTCGGCTATAGCATCATTGAAGCCGTGAACAATTACCGCTGGGTTCATCGGGCTGGAGTCGTAGTTAGAAGAAACCGAAGCTCCAGAAGACACAGCGATTGTGGAAGTACTTGGTACTACAAACTGGAAAACCCCGGCCCAACCGCCCAGCTGTTGCCCAAAATAGTTGAAGGTTCGCGTCAGGTAAGAGCCACTTACCCCTAAGTGAAGTGTATTGACGGCATCGATCCCAAGCATGCCAGCGATTTTTGAAGACATGCCCATGGTTTCGAGTTCGGGTCCCGGGTTAAGGCCGCCACCTCTTGTGTAGGAGTGACCAATAAAGATCAATCCGTGTATGCGGGATGATGTAGTTGCCGCGGCTGAGGGATTTTGCCAGGTAGCAGTCGTCGAACCCGTGGCGGTGAGTATTTGGCCAGTGCTAGGGGCGGCAGCTGCCGAAACATCCACAGTGGTAGTGGCGCTCTTGAGGCTGCGGGCGGTAATGTTGTTGGTGGAGTCGGTTAGTGTTTTATTGGTCAAGGCTTGGGTGGTGTCCGTGCCTACTAACGTGGTTGAAGCATCAGGTATCGTCAGCGTGCGGGTGGTGCTAGCGGAGATTCCCGAGAGTTGAAATTGGAGTTGCTTGGTAGTGTCGCTGTCATCCTGAAGCGTTAAATTGGCATCTTTGACGGTTATAGTATTGGTGTTACCGATAGTCTTGTTGGTAACCGCTTCACTACCGGTTGGTGTTACGTAGTCGGTGCCGGCGGTGGCTGTGCTCAAGACGCCAGATGTAAGTTTAGCTAAGCCGCTTTCGGTGGCGCGCCTGATAGTCTTACCGCCGGTGCCGCTAAATAAGGCTATTTCTCCGTCTACCGAAGAACTAGTGTTAGATGACGTGTCGCCACCACTGGCTGGGGTCGCCCACTTTAATCCGGTCGTCTGGGCTGAGTCCGCTGTCAGTACTTGGTTATCGCTACCGACGCCCAGTCGGGCAATGGTGCTAGCAGCCGTCGCTGCTAAGATATCGCCCTTGGTAGTTGCGGTGGATTTATCAATCTTGCCAGAGGCTAAGCCATCAGCATAGGCCTTGACGGCCTTTTGGGAGGCCAGTTTGGTATCGCTGTTAGCAGTCAGAGAGGTGTCGGTGTCTATGGCGGACCCAGAGACGCCAGTATCGATAACTGGACTAGTGAGCGTCTTGTTGGTGAGGGTCTGGGTGTCGCTTTCGCCCACAATATTGCCGGTCGGCGCAGTCACGGTACTCAAAACGCCAGAAGTCACTTTGGCAATACCGCTACCGGTGGCTCGTTTGAGAGTTTTACCACCGGTACTACTAAAGAGTGCGATTTCGTTGTCTACCGATGAGCTGGTGTTAGTAGAGGCGTCTCCACCTCCCCCACCGCTGGCAGCGATGGTAACGTCAACCCGCTCGTTCAGGGAGTCGTCAGTAGTCGTAATAGTGACATTAGAACCTTCGATAAAGTTTATACGGCGACGTTTACCAGTCTCGGTACCAGCTTTGGCCACGCTCGTTCGGGCATTAGCATCAATTGAGCCGGTGACGGCGTTAGTAGCCCCATCAAGTGTTTTGTTGGTGAGTGTTTCGGTGCCACCCGGCGAGACGTAATCGGTGCCGGCAGCCGCAGTTCCCAGCACTCCAGATGTTAATTTAGCGAGGCCACTACCAGAGGCACGTTTGAGGGTTTTACCACCGGTACCACTAAATAGCGCTACCTCACTGTCTACCGACGAGGCGGTATTAGTGGAGGCATCACCGCCGGCGGCAGGAGTCGCCCACTTCAAGCCGGTGGCTTGAGCTGAGTCGGCCGTTAAAACCTGGTTATCACTCCCCACGCCTAGTCGAGTAATCGTGCTGGCAGCCGTCGCCGTCAACAAATCACCTTTGGTTGTGGCGGTCGATTTATCGACTTTGCCGGTTAAGCCAGGCACCGTCGGGCTCGCGGCTGTGCCACCCAAATCACCAGTCAGTTGCAACTTACCCTTAACCGAGCTGGTGGCATCCGGTGTGGCGCCCCCCGATACCTGGGCATCGACGTAGGCTTTGGTGGCCTTTTGCGAGGCGATCTTAGTGTCGCTGTTGGCAGCTAAGGTGTTGTCGGTGTCGAGAGCCGAAGAGTTGAGCTTAGAAGATAAACCAGGCACCGTCGGCAAATCGGCCGTGCCGCCTAAATCACCGGCCAGTTTAAGGATACCTTTGGTACTAGCATCGGCATCTGCGGCGCCACCGGCTACAATTGAGTCAGCGTAGGCTTTGGTGGCAGCATGTGTGGGCGCAGTTGGAGTGGGCACAATCGGACTGGAACTGAAGGTTTTAATACCGGCAACGGTCTCGTCACCGGTTTTGTGGACGGTGGCGCTGTCATCGGCCTTACTACTAACCGCACTGGCTTTGATGGTACCGTCATCGTTGTGGGCAACCTTAAGGAAGTCATTAAGAATATCACCCCAGGTACCGTCATCACCACCGGGGCTTGGTAGACGGCTCATTATTTCTTCTTGCCTCCGTAGGGGCTATCACCATAGCCCAAGCGGCCTTGTGGTGGTCGGCTGCCATTAAAATCTGACAGATGTTTAATCAGGTTAGTTACCCCAATAATCGCCAGAGCCCCTGCACCCACGTGGGCTAGGAATTCCCTCCGGTTCATATCTTTGGCTAGTAACTTCTGTATTTCCCGCTGAATCATGACAGCAAAGGGCGTCCCCTCAACAGTGCTTATGTTACCTCTTAGCATAAGGGAAAACAGAGGCCGCGTCAATGTTAAAACGCTGTTAAATTGTTACAAAAACGTGTGGATAGTTGTGGTTGGTTACTTTAAGCGAGCTGTCAGCCGGCGGCGGGAGTGTGTGGTACGTAAAAACCATCGATACTAAAACCGCGCGAAGCAGCTTTGCGAGCAGGTGTGGGTGTGGCCTTAACAGATGGCCGACTAATGGTTTGCTGGATAGTTGGTGCGGGCGCTACACGGGCGGCCATTGCCGGCTGGGCGCCTCTCATGCCATCCATGCTTAAGCGCGGCCGGAGTGCGGGCATCAGCGGTTGTGGCTCGCTTCGCGGTGTTTCTAAGACTGGTACTGCGGGGGCTGGTTGAATAACTGGTGCGGCTGGAGTGTTATGGGTTGTCATAGCTACCACCTGAGCGGTTTTATCACGACGCCAACTGCGATTGGTTATAGCAAGCAAAACGACAGATAAGTAAAACAGCCCAATAATCGGGATGGCAATCATAAATTGTTGAATCGGCTCATAGGTAAATGGCAAAATCACGGCCAAGCCAAAGGCGCCAACAATCACATGACGCTGGTAGCGCAGTAACTTTCCGGGTTTAATTGGTCGAATCCAGTTAATAAACAGGATAAACAACGGTATCTGGAAGGCCAACGCAAAGGTTATCAAGTTGTTAATGACATACGACAGGTACGAATCGGCCGAAATCAGCGGCTTAACGTCGGTGGTGGTAAAGGAGTTAAAAAAGTGGAGTGATTGCGGAATCATCATAAAGTATGCAAAGGCCATACCTAAGGCAGCCAAAAATGTCGAGGCGACCATCACCTTTAAAATGGACCACACCGTTAACCGTCGCGGCAAGGCTGGCTCAATAAAGCGCACTAATTGGAACACCAGTATAGGTAAGGTTATAAACATGCCAATTATTACCGACAGCTTTAGGACGAAGTCAAAACCACCGCCCGGCGACGAGTAGAACAACGGCGCATCAAGCGGTTTTTGAATGGCAGCAATAGCCTGGTTACGATAGGTGTAGGCCAAACCAGCACTAATACCAATAGTCAGGCCAACTATTAACAGTCTACGCCTGACCTCGTGGATGTGGTCTTGAAATGTTTGTGTTGTAGCCACCGTCACCCTCTACCGCGCTACGCGATATTATTTGCTAGTTTTTTTGCTAGCGGTCTTTTTGGGAGCTTCTTCTTCGCCATCAAAACCCTTGCGGATTTCTCGACCAGCCTGCCCGATCCCGCGTGCCAATTCTGGAAGTTTCTTGGCGCCAAACAAAAGCAGGATGATTAACAGAACAATAATTAGTTCGTCGGTTTTACCAAACATACCCTCTCCGTTGTTAACTTATGTGGCTAGTATAGATGTTATAATTCGCTATGTAAATGCTTTTGTATAGACCAAAACATATAGTGAGGCTATTAGCTAGCCTTGGCATTGCACTTGGTATATTGCTGCCTGCTCCCTTGGTCGGCGCCCTCGCCTACGGCGATGGTAACTACGGACAATGTCAGTACGGACAGAACTGTCCACCGGCTAGCAACACCAGTACAACCAGTAACACCAGCACTTCCAGCAACAGCAGTACCACCACCCCAACCGACCAAACCGGCAGCTCGATTTTATTAAACGACTTTGACAGTTACTTCCAAACCACTGGCAAGACCCTGGACCTGGCCACTGCCCAAGTAGTCTACTTTGAGGTTGATGTCCCCAATGCCACGGCTGGCGGTGTTAGTAAAGAAAAACACAGCATTACCATTCAGGAAGTTGGCGATAATTACGTGGTTCTGGTGATAGCCTCACAACCGCAAACCGTCAAGATATATGTGGGCCAAACCGGCGAATACGATGTTACCAGTGACGGTAAAAACGACATTGCCATTACCCTTAACAGCATTGTTAATAAAAAGGCCAACCTAACCTTTAAGCAGCTGGGCACTACCACCAAAACGACCACTAAAACCGTAGCGGCTGCCCCGCCCGCCTCGGTCAAAAAGAACTGGTGGCCGATAGTACTGTATGGCCTCATGACCCTGTTAGGG
The DNA here is from genome assembly GCA_964494415.1 of uncultured Candidatus Saccharibacteria bacterium. Lineage (GTDB taxonomy): Bacteria > Patescibacteriota > Saccharimonadia > Saccharimonadales > OMJO01 > CAZBRC01. The sequence goes on along the minus strand of CAZBRC010000007.1, from coordinate 5,304 downwards.
GTTGGCATCTTGATTTGGTTAATTGCACGAAAAAAACGCACCAAAAATTAAAAAATACGATAAAATGCTTATGTATAGTTCATAGACTATACAAATCATTTAAACAAAGGGGGGCTTGTGAAAGAGCTCGCTCAAAGCATCCTCGAGGGTACAACGGACCGAAGTTCTGTAGCCGTCGAAGAAGCTTTAATGAAGGAAAGTCTTTCCATACCTTGGTTAGACTGACCAGCGTATAGCTGGTATGCGGCGGCACTTTGTGTCGCCGTTTAGGTAAAATGATGGATTATCATAAATCATTAAAGTTGGGCATCTCATTCTTAAAGCAACAGCAATTGCAAAACGGAAATTTCCTGTCCTTTTCATATCCTGCTGACTCTACTTATAACGAGAAATTGAGTTATCAAACTAATTTTTTACCATCAATAATTCATCACGCGTTAAGCACAGTAAAATTGCGCGATGCTAAAGAAATTTCAACTCTAATTTTGAAATATCTATCTACCCAAAAAAATAAAAACTTCTCATTCAACTATTGGGACAAAAATTCGAATGATTATAAAAAATACCCATATCCAGATGATCTGGATGACACGGTTAATGCGTTACTAGCTTTCCTGCACCAAGGTAGTGACAATCTAAGTGCAGAAATAATGAGTTCAATCGTGAAGCTATTAGTGGCAACGGAAGTTAAGCCTGGTGGTCCATACAATACGTGGCTAATAAATACTGAAAACAACTATGCTTGGAAAAGTATAGATATAACCGTCAATGCAAGTATCAATTACCTATTGACTGCCATAGGATTAAATTTAAAATCGTTAGATCAATACCTAGATGAACAAATACATTCAAATAATATCGTTTCTGAATTCTATAGGTCAGAAGTGCCGGTCATATATTTTTTAACAAGAGGGTATAAAGGAAAGTTTAAGGGTCCATTACAGATAAAACTAACCGAACATTTAAATGGTGGCCGCCAGAATGACTTAGAATTTGTGCTTTGTTGCTTAGCTATATTAAATCTTGGATTTGAACTTGAACCCAAGTTTATGAATGAACTATGCCGTAGGCAGAATCGAAACGGTAGTTGGCGTGGAGAAGCTTTTTGTTATGACCCATCCATTAAAAAAGTAAAATATGTAATGGGTTCAAAAGCTTTAACGACTGCTCTAGCAATTGAATGCCTCAATAAGTTTTTATCGAAAAATAGTCCACAATTAAACGACACAAAATCAAAAAGTGCGTCTTATGAGCGTATTTCAAATGATTTAATACGAACAGATATACTTAAAAGTGTTTACTCATACAAATCAATAAAAGTTTATAAGAAAATAATTCAGTGTAAATATTTTGATGAAATTTGTAATTTGCATAAGTGGGTGGATGCTTCTTTTAGAGGAAAAACGATACTAAATCAAGAACAGAACACTCTTTTAGCTATGGCAAATATCCATGGTTGGGTTGCATACACAATTTATGACGATGTTTACGACAACGATTCCGGTATTGAGCTTTTGCCGTCAGCAAATATTGCCTTGAGGCAATCATATCTAGGTTTTATCAAATTGTTTGAGGATGAAGAATACCTCGATCTTGTTAATCGCATATTTACCCAAATAGATAAGTCAAACGAATGGGAAATCAAAAATGCTAGGTTTGCTATAAATCGTGACAGCATCTCCATGCGAGTCATACCTAGATATAGTAAAAACCAAATAACAAATAAATCTCTCGGCCATTTATTGCCTGCACTAACCGTCATACTTAAAAGCGACCAACAATTCAATGATAACAATTTAAAGTTGATGGAAAATACTCTCGGCAATTTAATTTATGCGAGACAAATAAATGATGACATGCATGATTGGGAAACGGATCTGCGTAAGGGCATCATCAACCCAATTACTGCAAAGATTTTTATAAAAGCAGGCTTCAAGTCAGACATTGAGCTAAAACTAAAATCCGATCTACCACAATTACGTACTATATTTTGGCAAAATATTATTCACGAAGAATACCTAAATCTTACAAAATTACTACGTAAATCCCTAAGACAAATAAATCAAATTGAAAAATTAAAACCTAGCAATGTATTGACAAAGTATTATGCTCAGCAGATTGATCGGTACGACAATACTCTAAAAGAGATCGATTCTAACAAGAGATTCATAAATAGCTACAAAAATTAACAAAAATTGGTGCAGCATAGTAGTTCAAGTTAAAACTTGCTTGCTCGCAGCTGATTGTTTGAGCTAGGTCTGAAAGTTGTCCCCGATTAGCCTTTCGACAATCGTAACCCCGTGGTTAAAAGTCAGCGGCAAGAACTCTCCGTGCACCTCATTTTCATAGCGGAGACCTCCTGAGCCATTGTTCAGCTCCCTAAGCTCTTTGATGGTGGCGAGCTCCTCCACGGAGAAGCCGCACTCTACTTTAAACATCTCTGACAGCTCTTCTTTATCATGAGTGAATGGTGGCGGTGAACCAGTTTTAAGTTGAGCTACTGCTTTGATGATGAGTTCGACAGCGTGAGATAGTAGATAGAACGAAACCTCATGCGATCCAACTGTGCGATTTGTTATTTCGTTCGAGGACTTCGCAGCCGATAAAAAGATAACTGCCTTACGAGCAAATGGCCATTTTTCATAATGTTCAAGGGGCAGGTTTTTCATAGTAGCTCACGCTCAACGTAGTCACTGCCAACTGGTGATAAGGTTATTGTCTTCGATACTTTGTCATACTCCCAAAGCTTATTCTTATGTCCCTTTACGAGTATATCCCTTCGATAAACAGCGCTATTTGTATGCTCGACCCACCCGAATAGTGTTAATTCGTCTACAAGAGGTTCGGAGTATAAAAGCACTAATGTTTTGTCCTTCATGCTCAGACCAGTTTTGAGCACCCTTTTCTTGCCGTTGACCAGCCAAATCATCGGTATTTCACGTTCAGTGAGCAGCTCAACGATTTCCGTGGCGATTTTAGTGTCAACATTATGAAAGATGCGAACCAACTCTGCAAGAATCCACTTCGACATCGAAAGTACAACGGTGGCGTCCATGTGATTTGGATCGACTTCGCCACCGACGTGACCAACGCCACGATTGTTGCGTACCTCGTAAAGTGCCGTTAGCATTCGAGGTACTTGGATCTTCACTGAGCGGGGAAAGTTAGGGCCTGCTTTCTCAAGCGATTTACAAGCATCGACCATGTTGGAAGGCTTAGACGAATATGCAGGGTAATTCCCCTCTGTGTAGCCCTTAAGAATTGTGTATACGACCTCACATAATTTGCCGCCGTTCAGCTCAGAGGGCTCCCATTTGCTCTCACGGTAATTCGTGACGATTTCATTAAAAGCAGTCAACAACTCATCACGTAGGGTAGTCGGTAGGCCGCCTAGCGCTTGAGCGTAATTCATTGAAGTTTAATTCTTCTCTGCCACGAGTTCGGCTAGGTGGCGCTCACCTTTGATTGTAAGTGAGATTGCTTGGCCTGCTGAAGCAATGTAGCCATTCCTTACATTCGCAACGTTTGCAGAGGCGTAGCTTTTAGAGTTGATATCACCACCTAATTTGGCGGAGATCTGACAAACCTCAAGTCGATTAAGATCATTCATGCCGTCAGTCTTTGCGTATTGTAGTATCCACAGGATCTGGTCGGCCTTGGTGGGGCTATCAAAGTAGTCGATATAACCATCGAGACTAGTGGTCAATGAGAGGCTATTTACTTCTGCACGTACAGTGAGCTTGGGCAACTTTTCACCATCAGCAGTTTTACCAACTGTGCGCTTACGTTTACTCTTCTTAAAGCCATCCTCCGCAACGTTGTCTGCTGGCGACAGAAGCCTGAAGCTCTTTTTATCGACAGGGTAGATGTAGCCAGCGCTTACTGCATCTTTCAAGTCACGTGTGATGTTTGTGGGAGTCGCCTCACCTGCGCGGGCAAACTCGGCAAGTACTTCGTCATTCTGGAGTATCTTACCGTTTTGGCTCGTGGCGCCAAGAAATAAGCTGATTGCGACAATCTTTTGGCCGTTAGTTTTTGCGTGCAGCTGATCAATCGCTTGCCGAGGAGATTCATATGCACTTGTACCTGTGGCTTCGATTTTTTTAGTTTGAGACGTTTCAACTAACTCATCTAGTAGGTCGGCGCGCTGCTCGGCCATTTCGGTGCCGGACGGCTTAGCGATAAAGGCCATGATCTGTGTTGCCTGGAATAGTGTTACTTTACCTGTAAACTGGAGTCCGCTACCGTTAAGACTGATTTCTACATCCATTGTTACTCCTCCAATTGATGCTTTTAGCTTAACATTATTACCATCTAATTTCCAACGCTTTTAAAAGCAACAGAGGTAAAAAGCGTTACTGAAATTATTTATGCATTAATTGTTTGCTTCGTATTCAAGGCATGGATATTATGCATAAGTTGTTTGATATAAATACTTTGATGACTAATTAGTCCGGGCGCTTCTCAGCTTGATAAGTTATAACCTTTTTCAATCCGTAAAAGCTCATATTATGTCTCGTGAGGTCTACTTCGCCGGACTTAGGCTGAAACCGTGCCCACAATCAATAAACAAAAAACTCCCGATCAAGGGAGCTTTTCTAGGTGTCACACTGGTGCAGCACAAATTATAAAGATGTAACTTTATTTCACGAACTCCTTCACCAACTCCGCATAGCAATCCACACATACATGGAACTTCTTAACAGTGCTGGTGCTGTCCGGTGGGCTAAATAATAACGCCCCAAACGCTTTGAGTTCTTTGCCGCAGCGGTCGCAGATTGGTGCAATTGCCATAGTCACAGTATAAAACAGAAAGCGCCCGGCGCTGCAGTAGTTTCAGCCCGGGCGCTTGGATACCTTCCCTAGTCTATTCGTCTAGGTACTCGAAGTACTTAAAGCCTTCGTCGGCCGGCATGCGGCGCATGGCTTGCTCGTACTTGTGCTCCCATTTACGATTCATTTTGTGTATAAACTGCTTCCGGGCATTACTGCTCCGAAACATTCCCTTTGTACTCATTTCTTCCCTCCTCGTTACCGTTAATTTTGACGGTACCCCTATTTAAACTCAGCACAAGCAGAATGTATGTTAAGTAGCTTACAAATAGCTGGCCATGGCCTAGCTATAGGCTAGTTCGTGGAACTTTTCGATGTCGGTAATAACTAACGAGCGGCCACCCTTTTTGAGCATGCCGGTCTTTTTGAGCTTATTAATACAGCTCGACACTGTCTCGCGCGTGAGGCTTAATATGTCGGCAATGTCTTGCTGCGTTAAGGGCACTTTAATCTCTACCCCTTTGCCAGCCG
>CAZBRC010000006.1:0-23243 GCA_964494415.1 uncultured Candidatus Saccharibacteria bacterium | reverse complement strand
AGGTTTTTTGCTTGTAATTTCAAACGCAAAGCTGACCAGCTTGATAGGCTTATGTTTGTAGGCCTGTAATTTTTCATCTAGTTTAGGCATATAGGGATTTAATAAAAAGGTAAAGATGCCGTCGGCTTTGGGCCAGTCTTTATGCCAATAATTACCCCACACCACTGTCACGTACTGACGATACTTGAGGCATTTCAACATCGACAGAACCACCAGAAACGGGTTCAGCTCAAAGCCGACAGCGTAGATTCCCCGCTCGGCCGCGGCCTTTAAAATTCGGCCGTCGCCACTGCCGAGCTCCAGCAATGTTTGGCCAGGCTTAAGATCCAGTAAGTCCAACGCCGGCTCAACTTGCTTTGGCAAGGTTGGTAAAAACGGTGCACCAAATAAAATCACAAATGTGAAGGCCAAAAACACCACGGCCGTCAGCGACAGTAAGGCTATCCAGAACGGGCTCATTGCTTCACTTTTTTGACAGTGTTCTCGGCCGTCTTTAGGTAGTCTTCTAGTTGGCTGGTTATTTCTTTACCGCGCTTATAGGCTGCGGCGGCTTCATCAATGTCCAGATCAGCCCGGCTTAACGTTGCGAGTATTTGTTCTAGTTCATGGTTGAGTGCTCGGTAATCGGCAACTTTTTTAGGCATAGGCTAATTATACGTCACCTTTCACAACTGCACCTATTGAACCATTTTTTAGCTCAATATCAATGCGGTCACCCAACTTCACTACCCCTGTTGAGCGCACGACTTTGCCCTGTTTGCGCACAATTGCGTAACCCCTAGATAGGACATTTACCGGGTTCAAAGCCTCCAACAATTGCTGGCGTGTTTCTAGTTGCTGGCGGGCTTGGGTGAGCCGGTGCAGCCACAGTTGCTCAAGCTGCTGGCGGTCTTGGGTCAGTTGCTGACGTTGCAACTTAAGAATCGACGTTAGCGCCCCATCGAGCTGAGCGCGAACCGCCCGCAGACTAGCCAGAGTCTGTTGCTTGTCGGGTACCAGTAGCTGAGCGGCGTTACTGGGTGTGCTGGCTCGCTGGTCAGCCGCCAGTTCAGCGAGGCTCAAGTCAATCTCGTGACCAATTGCCACCAAAGTTGGTATTCGACTGGCAGCAATAGCTCGAGTTACCTGCTCGGTACTGAAAGCGCCGAGATCGTCGGCACTACCACCACCGCGTGTAATCACCAGTACCTCAACTGGTTCTTCGTGTGTGTTGAAATAGTCTAAGGCTGTAATGATTTGGCCGGGTGCGGCTTCGCCCTGAACTTGGACATCATAGAGCAACACTTCTACCCCTCCCCAACGCTCGCTCAATATCTGGGTGAAATCATGAAAAGCAGCTGACTCAACAGAGGTAATGAGGCCAATTCGGCGTGGTGGAAACGGTAGCGGCCGCTTGCGGTTTGGGTCGAATAAACCCTCCTGTTTGAGCTTAGCTTCGAGCAGCGCCGCGGCTCGTTTAAGTGAGCCTTCACCGACCGGCTGAATTGTCTGCAGATTCAGGCTAAACCCAAACTGCGAATGCAGCCGCGGCGCTGCTCTCACCTGCACCATCAAGCCATCTTCGAGTGGTCCGGGTAACATATAGATTGTGCCAAAACAGCGCACACTGGCTTGTTCGTCTTTTAGGTCAAAATATACCCAACGATTCTTACTCACCCGAAAATTGCTTATCTCACCTTCTACTATCACGCTCGGGTAAGCAAACTCGAGCGTCTGGTTAAATACGCCGACAAAGTCGGATACCACAAAAATCGGCTCGCTGCCCATGGCCTACTCGCTGCTTTTTTGGTTGATAGCCCGGTGATAAAAATAGTATCCCGGTGGTAATTGCAGCCCCATGTTGAGGATACGATACATAATTGTGACCGGAATACTTATCGCTGGTGATATACCGGTAGCAGCTAAGGTAGCGGTCATGAGTGCTTCGTAAATACCGACTCCGCCAGGCAAAACCGAAATCATGCCAGCAAAGTTGGCCACAGCGTAGGCGATAATCACTGCCCCAGGATTCACCCAATAGCCAAAAGCAGCATAGACTGTATAGACGGTCAAAACCTCAGCCACATTTACTGATAACGCCCAAAACAAGGGCCGTCGTAGACTCCGCGGGTTCTCTTTTAGTACTACGTAGTTCTCGTGCATCTCCGAGAATGTCTCACGGACCCGCTCAACACTCAACGTCTCTGGCTGATCTTTTTTAAAGACGTGAATAAGCCGATTCAACTTTCGGGCAATAAACGTGGACGAGGCATTGATGCGCCGTTTACTACTAACGATAAAGGCCAAGCCAAAGGTGGCAATCACCAAAACCGTCGCCAGCGATCCGGCAATCAACATAACCACATTGTTGGCGTTACCGGCAATTGCCAACATCAACAACCCTATAAGGAGCAAAATCTCGAACGACAAAAATATCAGAATAAAACGCCCTACCTGTACGATGGTTGACTTGCCAGCTGGCACATCGGCATCGCGCATCCTCAAGCCAAAATATGAAAAGCCCGACACGCCCCCACTTGGCAGGATGTTATTAATAAAGTTCAACTCAATCGTTACTCGCAACATCGGACGAAAACGCAGTCGTTCACCCAATAAGCGAAACAGGTCTTGGTATAAATGGGCGTACGAGACATAGCTCAACGCCTGCCAGACCACCATGAACAACAATATCCAGGGGTTAACTTCGCTGAGATTATGGAAGGTATCAACAATTTGATGACGCAGCGCAATAACTAATCCAAAGAACGCCACAAAGGTGATTATGGTGAGAAATAGCTTCCAGCGACTTTTACTAACGCTCTTCATGTTCCGAGATATTATACCCCACCTAGCGTATACTTATGGGCATGCAAACGTTGTGTATTTTGGGTCGGCAGCCACATTTGGGATTGGCCGAATTAGAAAGCCTGTATGGTGCGGCTGGCTTACACCCTATCGTCACCCCAGCTAAAGCCGGCCAAGCCGAACCTGTGGCTGCCCTACTCGACCGCGAACCGGCTGCCATCGATTTTAGTCGTCTGGGCGGCACCGTTAAGTTCTGTAAAGTACTCACCGTGTTAGACACCCAAAAATGGGCTGACATTCAACGGTTTCTAGAAGGCACTATACCCCAACATCTCACCAGTCTGCCCGAGGGCAAGCTCAAATTGGGTTTTAGTGTCTTTGGACTATCGGTTAGCGTTAAACAGCTCAACGCTTCGGCTTTGGCCATAAAAAAGCAGATTAAGCAGACTGGCCGGTCGGTTCGCATTATTCCTAACAAAGAACTCGCCCTAAATAGTGCCCAGGTGTTACATAACCAACTTACCGGCAGTCTCGGCTGGGAGTTGGTGTTCGTGGCCCATGGCAAACAAACCATTTTGGCCCAAAATATTGCCGAGCAAGATATCGAAGCCTACGCCCGCCGTGACCAGGCACGACCCAAGCGTGACGCTAAAGTCGGCATGCTGCCACCCAAACTGGCCCAGATAATCGTCAATTTGGCTACCGCCGATGCCGACCCAAAGTTTGGCGGTGTTGTTTTAGATCCGTTTTGCGGCACCGGGGTTATTCTGCAAGAAGCCGGATTGATGGGCTTTGATCTATACGGCAGCGACTTGGAACCACGCATGGTTACGTTCACGCAAGCAAACTTACAATGGCTCGAAACCTTACCAATTGCTCAATGCGCCCCAGAGCCCGCGACGACAGCAACACCTACAGCATTTGGGGCTCATTTAGAGGTTGGTGACGCCACTGCCCACACCTGGAAACCAACACCGAACTTTGTGGCCTGCGAGACGTATCTAGGGCGACCGTTCTCAGCCCAACCCAAGCCAGAGGTCCTCTTAGAAGTCCGTCAAAATGTCGATACAATTCTGCGTACCTTCCTAAAAAACTTGGCTCATCAAACCAAGCCGGGCTTCCGGGCCTGCCTGGCTGTACCGGCTTGGTCATTCAATGGCCGCTTCACCCACCTTAAAACGCTTGATTCTCTCGAGAAATTAGGGTATACTCGTACGAGTTTTGAGCATGCGGAGACAAGCCAGCTGATTTACTATCGGCCTGGACAAGCCGTCGCCCGCGAGCTCGTAGTATTAACTAGACGATAATAAGAGGAACAACTTCCCATGTCACACGTCAAAGCAGGTGGTTCAAGCAAGAACGTCCACGACTCCCCCGGCCAACGCTTGGGTGTGAAGATTTTTGGTGGCCAGGCTGTTAAGAATGGCCAAGTTATCGTCCGCCAAGTTGGCCAGACCAAGCGATCTGGTACCGGCACAATGATGAGCCGCAACTTTACCATTCACGCCGCTAAAGATGGCGTCGTTAAGTTTCAGAGCCGAAAAGTCCGCCTCTTTAGCGGCAAATCCGTCCGACGTACCGAAGTTACCGTCGAATAATTAGCCTACTCCAGTGGCAAATAATAGTCCCAACGCCCGGCTTGTTGTCGGGCTTGTTTTTTGGTGCCCACAAATGATTGAGCAGCATCCACAATCACATCTCGGCCGTCTGCCGTAACAAATGTAGCCCAACCATGGCTGCCACCGTATTCTTCAATCGTGTTTCGCTCTACTTTGGCGTGGCCGTTTAACTTGCCGTCTGTCACCAGCCGCTCTAACAAATATCCCGCTAACAAACCCTGGTGCCGACAGACGCCAGCTCCGGCCCGCACAAACTCTCCGAGTGAAACTAACTGATCCTTTTTATATTCAGCACTAATTTGGTCTGTTTTTTCACCATCATATGGCAGATGCTGCTGAACCGTACTCATGACAGTCTCAAATATTTTTGCCTGGGCGGCATTGTCATCATGGTTACGACGTTTAGAAATTAATGCACCAATTCGGCTGCCCGCCAGCGCACGTTTTAGGTCACGGTAGACAGCTTGGAGTGTTTCGTCCTCACCATCGACAACGATTGCTTCTCGGGCGGAACCGCCTGTATAGACGCCACCCGTCAAGCGTGGTGAATGCCGTCCAATTATGGGATGATCATAGTAGTAGCCATACGGAGCATCTTTATCGGGCTCTTTGTAGGCCTCCTCCATTTTTCGCAGCCTATCCAGTGACGCGTACGTTCGGCTCGCAACTGTGGTGTGATCTGAGGCAGTCACCCTTGTGCCCTGTGTAGAATCAAGATCATGTATCAAGACTTCGTCATTCGATGCAACCTGAATAGAAAAGTGTTCACGAGACAGATCCCTGTCGTCACTTAATCCGAGTCTGGCCGGTATAAGTGGGTCACCGTGTCGGCCAACCACGCGAGTCTTGTCTCGGGTTAAGGCCAAGTAACCGTTCTGTTTGTGTTTTCTGAGCCATTCATCGGGGTTTATTAATAAGAAGTCGGCCTCTATCTTGTGCCAATTCTCGATATTTCGATAATTGTGTTTATCTGGCGGAAAGCCGCGCAGGTCAAGTACCATAAACCGGGTAGCACCTGCCTCAACTTGCAGCACAACTGGTGCACGGATACCAAGCGTCTCTTCTATGTCAGCGGCGGCGTAAATATCAGAATTCGCGTTATAGCTATACAGGTCACCCGGCTCGAGTTCGACTGCCCCAAACTGATTGAACAGCACGTCTTCGGCCATTTCTTGTTGTGGGTCGGTCTTTTGATCGGTTTGAAGATCCAGCATGTAGTTTGAATTTTAGTTTTTTGGTGTATGGTTTTTAGTTTTTTAGCTGAGGCCGAGGTGCTGCTTGATGCGGTCTACCACGTCGGCAATGACCACCTGCGATTTGACGAGGTACTCGTCTACCCCAAGACTAGCGGCGCGCTCTTTGTCAGAGTCCTGGCCAAGAGCGGTCAACATAATAACTTTAACTTTGGCAGTTTCTGGGGTGTTGCGTAGAATATCGAGCACATCAAAGCCACTGACTTTGGGCATCATCACATCCAGCAAGATTAAATCAGGCTTAAAGTTTAGCGCAGATACGAGGGCATCTTCTCCGTTAGGTACGCGCTGTACGGTAAAGCCTTCGGCATCTAAACGGGTTTGGTACACCTGGGCCAAAGAATCATCGTCTTCTACCAATAGAATGCGTTGTTTGTCGACGGGTTTAGTGGGGGCGGCTTGCTGACTTGGGGCAGCGACTGGGGGCGCTGGTTGTGCCACGGGGGCGGCCGGAGCTGGAGCTTCTGGTGCGGGGGTTGGCGGTGTCTGGGGAGTAAAAACTGGCCCGGCGGCTGGCTGGCCAGGAGTAGGCTGAGAGTTATTGGCTGAGTTTGGGTCTGTTTGTGTTTGTTCGTCCATGTCGCTATCCTATACTGTTATGCTTACTTTTTCAAGGTGGCGGCCATAAAGCCCTTAAACATTGGGTGGGCGCGGTTCGGTCGGGATTTGAATTCTGGGTGAAATTGACTGGCTACAAAAAATGGATGGTTGGTCGCTTCGATTATTTCTACGAGCTTGCCATTAGGGCTGGTGCCAACGGCCCTGATGCCCCACTGCTCGTAAAGATCTCTGTAGGCATTGTTACATTCGTAGCGATGCCGGTGGCGTTCCACAATTTGGTCTGCTTTATAGAGCTGGCTGGTTTTGCTATCTTTTTGGAGCTTGCAAGGGTAATCACCGAGCCGCATGGTGCCGCCAGTGTTCTCTTTGCCCTCTTGCCCGTCCATGGTGGTGATAACCAAGTCGTTTGATTTAGGATTGAGCTCTTTGGAGGTTGCGCCGGTTATGCCGGCATTGCGGGCCGCTGCGATGACGGCCATTTGCAAACCAAGGCACAGCCCCAGATATGGCAAATCGTGGGTGAGCGCATACTGGGCAGCCCGGATTTTGCCTTCTAGGCCGCGTGTGCCAAAACCACCCGGTACGACAATGCCGTCGCAACCTTGTAACATCTTGGCAACGTCAGTGCGCTTATTCTCGAGCTTTTCGGCATCAATCCACTTAATGGTGACGTTGACATCGTTCCACCAAGCAGCAGCCCGCAGCGCCTCAAACACGCTCATATAGGTGTCCTGGTTATCCATATATTTGGCGACGATGCCAATTGTCTTAGTTTGGCTGTATTTAGTTTTAGCTCGTTTAACAACTTCTCGCCAGGCTTTGAGGTCTGGCTTCTTAACTTTAAGGTCGAGCCGGTCGCTAATAACTTCGGCCAGCTCAGTATCCTCAAGGGTCAGCGGCACTTCGTAGATACTCGGCGCATTCGGCAGCATGGCGATAGCCCGCGGTTCAACTCCACAGAATAAACTCAGTTTTTTACGAACGCTTTCGACTGGCTTGGATTCGCTGCGAGCCACCAGAATATCTGGCTGTATACCAAGACCGCGCAGTTCGCGGACTGAGTTTTGGGCTGGCTTTGTCTTGGTTTCTTTACTGGTACCTAAAAATGGCAAATAGACGACGTGCACATACAGGCAGTTTTCGAGACCGACGCGCAGGCCGAGCTCGCGGATAGCTTCGATGAAACTGAGTGACTCGTAGTCGCCAACGGTCCCGCCGATTTCAACAATGTGCACGTCAAAGTCGCGGCCGGCTTCGATAATGTAATCCTGTATGGCTGCGGTGAGGTGCGGAATAATCTGAACGTCCTCGCCTTCGTAGCGGCCGGCCCGTTCGTCTTGGATTACTTTTAAGAGCACCCGGCCGCTCATTAAGCTGCTGGTTTGGGTTAATTCTTGATCTAGAAAGCGTTCGTAATGTCCCAGGTCGAGGTCGGTCTCGGCCCCGTCTTTGGTTACAAAGCACTCACCGTGTTCACGAGGGTTGAGTGTGCCGGCATCAACATTAAGATACGGGTCGCACTTTTGGAGGTTTACGCTGAGGCCGCGGGCCTTTAAGATGTTGCCGATTGAGGCGGCGGTGATACCCTTTCCGACACCGGAAAGCACTCCACCTGTTACAAACACATACTTAGTTGGCTTCTTGGCCACCATTACACCTCTTAATTTCGTAGCTATGGTATCACACCACAGTACCCCACAGAAAGCCCCTAATTACTGAAGTTGGATAACGGCGGCATCTAACTGGGGGTCGCGGCCGGCTTTTATGTCTTCGTTGCTACGTTGGACAACTTTGTCCGGATCAATTCCCTTTTTGTCGATGTTTTGACCATTTGGCCGATACCAACGGGCGGCAGTAACCTTGAGCACACCACCGTCGCCGAGGTTAATAAGTTGCTGAACACTGCCCTTACCAAACGATTTTATGCCTATTAAGGTGGCAGCGTTGTTATCTTTCAGAGCTCCCGCGGTAATCTCGCTGGCGCTGGCACTACCGTCGTCGATTAAGACAACAGTTGGTATGCCTTGGAGTGGCGAGTTACCGCTTGCCGTAAAGGTGCGTATCGTCTTACCGCCGCGTTTTTCATCCAGAACCTTAGTGCCGCTGGGCAACCACTGACTCGACACATTAACGGCAGCGTCTAGTAAGCCGCCCGGGTCACTGCGCATATCCAAGACCACTCCCTTCACCTGTTTCTGTTTGAACTCTTCGGCAGCTTTTTTGGTCAGCGAGCTGGTGTCTTCACCGAACCGACTAATTTTGATATAGCCGATGTTTCCATTGATAATTTTGTACTCAACGCTTGGAATGGTTATTTGTTCACGAACAATATCAAAATCTTGCACTTGGCCATTGCGAACAACTTTGAGTTTGACATGAGTCCCGGCTGGGCCGCGAATTTTATCAACGGTTTCTTGAACACCCATGCCTGACGTACTGGTAGTGTCGACTTGCGCAATAATATCTTTTGGCTTAAGGCCAGCTTTGTCGGCTGGAAAGCCGGCGATTGGTGCAATGACAACGATGTTATCTTTGTCATCCTTACTGAGTTCTGCGCCGATACCACTAAACGTACCATCCAGCTCGTCATTGAACTCTTTGGCGTCTTTAGCATTAAAGTATTCGGTGTATGGGTCACCGGCAGATTTAACCAAGCCCTCTTTGAGGCCATCTGTCAGTTTATTGGCATCCAGTTGCCCATCGTAGTTTTGTTTGAGTTGCTGGTAGACCTGATCGATTGAATTGTAGTCTAACCGGGCTGGGGCGTTGGACGCCACCGACTTGTGCAAGGCCGCATACGGCCCGATGTTAATTCGGTTGCTGCCAATGCCCCAGCCCAGCATAAAAATTGCCGACGCCACCAGAACATTAACCACTACTCCCTTAGCGGAGGTCTTTTTTCCCTCTGTTGATTGCTTTCCACGACGAAACATACGTTACCAGTATTATGGCACACATTAGCTGAGAAGTAACTGAAGCGCTGCTAGAAGCTGCGGGTTTGGTAGCTCAGTTGACCGGTCAAGTACGTGTTGTATTCGGAAGTCGTAAAGCTGTTACCTGACACGCTTTGCACATACATAGCGTGACCCCAGTAACCAGAAGTACTAATGGCTACATCACCGGGTTCAGGACTGCGGGACACGGGTATCCCACGAGCGTAGGCTGCGGCTACCCAGTCTTTCGCATTACCCCAGTACATTGGCGCACTACGGCCAGAGGCAACCACTGCCCAGGCAGCATATGAGACACATTGTCGAGTACAGTAACCCCAGGCGTCGGGGCCATCATTATCGACACAACCTGCCCCCGGACTCATACCAAAACCAGCGTTCCGGTATGGGTAGTTATTGGGATTGATGCCGCCGGCCCCACCCGGGAATCGGATGAAGTAATAGCCGCCATCTGGATTGAAGTTAGCTCGGCGTTGTGAAGCAATTAAGGCATCAATCTTACTCTGGTTATCGCGTGTTTTTTGATTGTAGTCAGATTGCTGGGACTGATTGTACGACAACAGTTCGGCTTGCTGATTTCGGGCATCGGCCTGTTGAGCTTGCTGCTCTTGCTGCTGTTTCAATAAGGTATCGATGCCGTCTTTCTTTTGCTTTAGTTCAAGCTTTAGAGCAGTAATCCTATCGAGCGTGTCTTTAATTTTTTGCTGCACGTTATTGCGATACTGCTGTTTGTCGACAAAGTCACTCAAGTTTTTGCTAGAAGCGAGCATTTCTAAAGTAGAGATATCACCTTCTACGTACATTGCCTTAATGTTTTCGCCGAGAATCTTCTTTTGTTTGACTAACTCATTCTCGGCGTCAGTAATTTGCTGTTGGAGTTTAGCCTGTTCAGCTGTATTGGCATTAATTTGAGACTGCAATTGGCCAATAGCAGCCTGCAATTTGTTTATAGCGTCTTGATAACTAGTAGCCTGAATTTGTAATTGAGCCACCGCGGCGCGGTTGGTGGCGTTTTGAGCCTGTAGTTGATTAATCTGGTCCTGGACACTGGCCCGCACAAATGGTGCACCAATCAGTGTAACAGCGATAAACAACGCCAAAACGCCAAAGAAGACCGCCTTGCGGTGGCCCTGAAATCGACGCGACAGCGCACTACGACCAGTTTTTTGTTGTTTTGGTTTTGGCATAGCCTCTATTAAAGTACCATACTTGTCATGCTTATTCAAGCGCTTCCCCATCTATACCGTACCCTCTCTTTAGCGACGTTTAGTCAGCGGTTACCCTTGTAACCGTTATTAAGTGCTGCTTTTTTAGCGAGATATTTATTTCGATGTCTTAAATTTGAGATATCGCCGCGTGGCAATAATGGACGATGCGGCTCCTATCAGCATACCAATCGTAATCTGTACGGTCAAGATAAGCCAAAAGTGTTGCCGGAAGTAATCGCTAGCATACTGAATATCTAATAGGCCAAGACTACTGGCATTAAAGGCCGATGACGACACCGCAAACAAAGCGTTACAAAGTACCACGCTAATAATACCGGCCACTACCCCATAAATAATTGTCTCTACCACAAAGGGGCCGCGAATATACCAACTACTCGCCCCTAACAACCGCATGATGGTCAGTTCATCACGGCGGTTGAATATTGTCATACGGATGGTGTTAAAGATGATTAACATCGACACTGCCGCAAAGACTAAAACCGCTGCAAAGCCGGCCCGCCGAAAGAAGACGGTAGCTTTACTTATCTTATCTATGGCCTCTTTTCTGTCGCCAGAATATGATGTTTCATCTGATTGTAGAGCTTTAATATCGCTC
Organism: uncultured Candidatus Saccharibacteria bacterium; assembly: GCA_964494415.1. Classification (GTDB taxonomy): domain Bacteria; phylum Patescibacteriota; class Saccharimonadia; order Saccharimonadales; family OMJO01; genus CAZBRC01. The sequence goes on along the minus strand of CAZBRC010000006.1, from coordinate 12,251 downwards.
TTTTCTAGGTAGTTCTTGATGTCCTGTATCTTGTTGGGATCATAGGGTTTTATCCTAATTGTCGCCGGCAAAGGGTTGTCAGTCTGCGAGATTGCAATGAGTAAATCAAGGTTGTTGGCATTCTGTTTTTTGTAATTTTCGAGGGCGTCTTCTTTAGAGATGTAGGTAACTTCTTTAACATTGGAGATTTTCTTTAAGTCGTCTACCAGCTGGTCTTTACGTTCTGGGGTTATAGAGTCCTTTAAATAGACTGATATATCAATTTTATCGGTAATTTGTTTGACGGTATTGGTAAAGGTGGCGTTGGCAACCAAGGATATGAGCACGATACTCAAGGTAATCACCATAACTGCCATGGCAGCTACCGCCAACGTAGCATTGCGAATAAAATTCTGGGCTCCAGCTTTGATAATTCGCCAAAAGGTAATTAACTTGTGGTTCACGACTGCTTGTACTCCGCGTTTGCCCGGTCGCTGACAATCTTCCCTTCGGAGATAGTAATCACACGACGCTTCAATTTGTTGACGATGTCTTGGTTGTGAGTGGTTAGTAGCACAGTGGTGCCGTAGCGATTAATTTTCTCGAGGACCTTTATGACATCCCAAGCATGTTTGGGGTCGAGGTTACCGGTCGGCTCATCAGCGATTAAAATCCGGGGTTGACGGACAATTGCTCGGGCAATCGCCACCCGCTGGCGTTCCCCACCAGACAGTTCTCTGGGCATGCGCTTTTCTTTACCTTTTAGACCGACGATATCCAAGACACGCGGCACGGTGTGCTCGATTTCTTTATTGCCGTAGCCGACAATCTCTAGGGCAAAGGCCACGTTTTCGAACACGGTGCGATTTGGTAACAGTTTAAAATCCTGAAACACCACGCCAATTTTGCGGCGTAACAGCGGGATGTCCTTGTCTTTGAGCTTGTCATAATCCAGCCCGCCAACCACAATTTTGCCGCTGGTCTGGCGCTCCTCGCGGGTTAGCAACTTTAAGAGCGTTGACTTGCCCGCCCCACTTTTACCTATAATAATGACGAACTCTTTTGGCTCCACATGTAAGGTGATGCGGTCTAAAGCGGTCGAGTTCTTGTTGTATACCTTCGTTACCCGGTCTAACAGAATCATGTAGTGGCTATTATACCAGTTATGCTAACTGAGATTCCAGGAAGGAATCTATGAAAGTATTTAGATCGCCGTCCAGGACTTTGTCTGGGTCACTCGTTTCGTAGCCAGTGCGCACATCTTTGACTTGTTTATAGGGGTGGAGCACGTAATTACGGATTTGATTGCCCCACGCCGCTTGCTCGTTTGGCCCCTTAATCGCTTGTAGGTCGGCGGCGTGTTGCTCGAGTTGTAGCTGCGCTAAGCGCGAGCGCAAGATGGTGAGCGCCGTTTCTTTGTTCTGGAGTTGTGAGCGTTCGTTTTGGATAGCCACCGTGATGCCGGTTGGGATATGAGTAACCCGGACTGCCGAATCAGTTGTGTTGACTGACTGGCCACCGTGGCCACCACTACGGTAAACATCAATTTTGAGGTCTTTGTCATCGATTTCCAGACTATCGGGTGTATCAAGCTCTGGCAGCACCTCAACTTTAGCAAAACTTGTTTGGCGCAGATTATCAGCATTAAATGGACTTAATCGAACTAAGCGGTGTACGCCATGCTCGCCTTGTAGTTTTCCGTAAGCGTAACTGCCTTCAATTGAGACGGTGGCGCTTTTGATACCGGCTTCTTCTCCAGCCGATTCATCGAGCATACTAACTTTAAAACCATTTTTTTCGGCCCAGCGGCTGTACATACGTAGTAACATTTGTGCCCAATCTTGAGCATCAGTACCGCCGGCACCGGCGTGAATGCTTAAAATGGCCGACCTCTCATCGTAGGGGCCGTTGAACTTTAGTTGCTGCTTGAGGTCATCGAAGGTTGCCCGCACCATTGCCAACTGCTGGGCGAGGTCGGCTTGCAAACTAGCGTCGCCGGTGCCAATTAACTCTTGGATGTCTTTAATCCCAGCCTGTAGGTCTTGCCAGGGTTGTACGGCCTGTTCGAGTACTGACCGTTCTTTCATAACTTTTTGAGCAGCCATGTTATCCTGCCAAAAATCCGGCTGTCGAGATTGGGCATCCAGCTTGGTTAATTGCTCGGCTTTTTGGGCGATAGCCAATTTTGTAACCGCCGCCTGCACGGCTGCCTGCAACTCACTCATCTGCTTTTGAAGCTCTTCCATTACCCTAGATTATACAGTGTTTATTTCCAGAGCTGACTGAGGTGGTCGTGGAGTTCTTTGGTGAAGGCATTTCCGGCGCTGCCAAGTGTACCAAAACCCCAGATGTTTTCTTTAAAGAAATCGTTGGCAACCGCTACAATCGCCTGCTTAGTGACAGCTTTGTAGCGCTCTGGATAGGCGTAATAATCATCTATGACCCCATCAAAAAAGTAACGGCCGGCATAGCCATTGGCGGTACCGCCGACCGTCTGACCACTGCGCTGATACCGTCCCAAAGCATACTGCTTGGTGGCCTCAATATCTTCGTCAGAAATCTTGCCTTTGAGTACATTGGTAAGTTCTTTAGAAATGATGTCAAACAAGGCCGCACTGTTTTGCGGCATAATCTGCGCCCCAAACCACCAGTTACTACTAGCTTTGGTCTGCCCCACCCCAGAACTCATGTTATACACCAAGCCTTTTTCGCGGGCTGTACCAAAAATTTTCGAAAACAGTGTTTCGGTCAGCATCATGTTCAGCAGGTTGAGGGCATCAAGCTCCTGGTCGGCCATCGGACGATTCATAAAACAGTCGATGTAAAAGTACAGGTTGTCGATGGTTTCGTTATGGATATATATAGGACTGGGTAGTAGTTGCGGCTTTTCGGTTGGTAGTGCCAGCCGGCGCTCACCGCCAGGTAATTCGATGTTCGACAATAGCTCTTCTAGTAATGTCTGTCGGCTGGGTGGAAGTTTACCGGCCACAATAAAGCGCATGTTTTTGGTAACGTGAGTGGCACGATAATGGGCTTTTAAGTCGGCCAGTGTGACGTTGTCCATCTCTTGCAACCGCTCTTGGTCAGTTAAGACTTTAAAACCAAAGGCTTGGCGCAGGGCCAGACTGAGATGACGGAAGTGATTGTTAGAACGGGCGGTTAATTCTTCTCTGACATTGCCAAATTCGGCCGCAAATTCTTCTTCTAAAAAGAGTGGTTTACTAATGGCTACCAGCAATAAATCAGCGATTCTGTCCCATTCAAAATCGGCACACTCAGCCTCGTAGATGATGTCGTAGCTGCCGGTACTGGCATTGTTATAGGCACCGTTTTTTTCAAACTCAGCCTGGAATGCTCGTGATTTAGGAAACAACTTATTCGCGCCTAAAAGTAGGTGTTCCATCAGGTGCGGAACTTCCCATTTATCACGCGATACTAGGTACTCTCCAGCTCGGAAGTTAACCTCAAACGTCATGACGCTGGCGTCGGGGATATGAATAAACAGACCTTTGGCGCCGTTGGCTAATTTAACTTCGTTGACCGTGTGCTTCATTATTTCTTGCGCTTGCCCTTTTTACGGCGTTGACGTTCCGCCTTACGGGCTTTTTTGCGCTGGGTTGTAACCTGCTTTTGGGCCTGTGAGGCGGCTTTTTGAGGAACAAAGTCAGTTTCTTGAAACTCTTCGCCCTCAATAATTTTGTCGGCGTTATCAATGGAGTTGCGGGCAGCGCGGGTAAGTTCAGTTTCTATAGGCTCACCACGCTCTTCGGCCACGGTCGGCTCAGCGTGGAACAGCGCACGAACGACTTCGTGGCACAGGTTCTCCTGCATGGTCTCGAACAACCGCTGACCCTGGCGTCGATACTCAACCAATGGGTCGCGCTGACCCACGCTGAGCCAGTGAATACCCTCACGTAAGTGATCCATGTTCTCGAGGTGCTGCATCCACAGATTGTCTAGAATCTGCAGATAAATATCACGTTCAACCCGACGCATGATATCGGCCGTAAAAGCAGTTTCGCGGGCTTCATACAACTCGTTAACTTCGGTGGTGAGAGTCTTGGCAAACTGCGAAGCCTCGCTATCGAACAGTCGATCCAGGGCTGCGCTGTCCAACGGAAACGCCTCGGTAACTACGGACTCAAACTGGTCAGTTAATAACAAGGGTGAGTTGGCCAGCTGTCGAACTTCTTCTTGGATAAAAATCTTGATTCGCTTTTGGATATCAGCTTGCATCAGAATCTCACGACGCATAGCATACGTAGCTTTGCGGTGACGGTTCATAACATCGTCGTACTCAACCACATTCTTACGAGAGTCAAAGTTATAGCCTTCTACCTTCTTTTGGGCTCCTTCCAGACTCTTAGAAATAACCCGGTTCTCGATAGGTGTTTCATCATCGACACCCAAGCGTTCCATGATGCCAGCAATTCGTTCCCCACCAAAGATACGCATCAAGTCGTCTTCGGTACTAACAAAGAACTGTGTCACACCAGGGTCGCCTTGTCGCCCAGCACGACCACGGAGCTGATTATCAATACGGCGTGATTCGTGTCGCTCTGATCCCAGCACAAACAAACCGCCGAGTTTCTTGACGTCTTCATCAAGCACAATGTCAGTACCACGGCCAGCAATGTTGGTGGCAAGCGTGACTGTGCCTTTTTGGCCAGCCTTGGCCACAATCGATGCCTCACGCTCGTTATTCTTGGCGTTCAACATCTGGTGCGGGATACCAGCCTTCTTGAGGGCTTGGCTAAGGGTCTCGTTTTTCTCGATGGAAGCTGTGCCAAGCAGTACCGGTTGACCCTTTTGATGCAAGGCTCGAACCTCGCGAACGATGGCTGCAAACTTGCCCACCTCTGTTTTGTAGATGCGGTCAGGCCGGTCGTCACGAACAATTTTTTTGTTCGATGGAATCTCGATTACATCCAGTTTGTAAATCTGATGAAACTCTTCACTTTCGGTTGAGGCAGTACCGGTCATACCGGATAACTTGTCATACAACCGGAAATAGTTCTGGAACGATATCGTCGCCAGCGTCATTGACTCTTCTTGGACCTCAACACCCTCTTTCGCTTCGATAGCCTGGTGCAAGCCTTCGTTGTAACGGCGGCCAGGCAGCAAACGACCAGTAAACTCGTCGACAATAACGACTTCACCGTCTTTGGTCACTACATAATCTTTGTCGCGCTTAAAGATGGCTTCTGCTTTGAGGGCTTGGTCGAGGTGATAAATAGTCCGGAGATTTTCTGTGCCATAGAGGTTGTCGACGCCTAGGATTTTTTCGACTTTAGCGATACCCCCATCTGTTAGAACCACCGTGCGGCGTTTTTCGTCGACGGTAAAGTCGGCTTCTTTTTTAAGCTGACGAGCGACCTTAGAAAACTGCGAATAGGCGCTACCACTGGTAACGGACGGCGCGGAAATAATCAGTGGCGTACGGGCTTCGTCAATAAGAATAGAGTCGACTTCGTCTACGATAGCAAAATGTAAATCGCGCTGACGGAGTTGGTCGGTCTCGCGCACCATGTTGTCGCGCAGATAATCAAAGCCGAATTCGTTATTAGTACCGTAGGTGATATCGGCCTGATAGGCTTCTTGCCGGCTGGCCGGCTTCAGGTGCTTAAGTCGCGGATCATCGTGTTCTTTGTTTACAAACGAAGAGTCGTACACAAACGACTTGTCAGCGATAATCACCCCTGTTTGCAGCCCCAGAAAATCATAAATTTGACCCATCCAGCCGGCATCACGCTGGGCGAGGTATTCGTTTACCGTAACCACGTGCACACCCTTGCCAGTTAGAGCGTTCAAGTAGACTGGCGCTGTCGCGACCAGCGTCTTGCCTTCTCCGGTTTTCATTTCGGCCACGTTGCCTTCGTGCAACACCATCCCACCGACTAGTTGCACATCAAAATGTCGCTGCCCCAGTGTACGGGTGGCGGCTTCTCGAACCACCGCAAAGGCATCCGGCAAAATCTTGTCTAAGCTTTCTTTGCCAAGGCGCTCTTTGAGGGTGTCGGTTTGGGCTTTGAGTTGTTTGTCGGTTAGCTTTTTATACTTGTCACCGAGGGCGTTAATATCAGCGACCCGTTTTTTAAGTCGCTTAACCGTTTTGGCCTGGGGATCCCCCAAAATACGCTTGAAAAATTTATTCACTGGACGTTATTACTCCCTCAAAAATACTTACCTATTGTACTCTAATTCACCAGAGTACGCGAGGTAAAATTGACGACTATTCTGGCTATGGATTACGTTTGAGTCGCTGCAGGATTCGGCGATGAAGTCGCAGGTTGGAGTGAGTTTCTTTGTATTTTTTAAGCTGATTGCGTAGCTTGGCTTCGACGATATCGACTGCCGCATAGATATTAATGGTCGACTCTTTGGTTGTCAGGGTGTCGTGCGGTAAATACAGCACGATTTCGCACGTGTTACGCTGTTTGCCCTTGGACTTCTCTTCTTTTAAGAACACTTCTGCATGGGCGCTTTCTCGAGCATGACGCGGCATAAAGTGATCCAGTTTACCGATTTTTTTTGTGACATATTTGCGCAAATCATCGTCAACTTTTAGATGTACGCCACTGATTTCTAGTTTACTGATCATGCTAACCCCACATATTTACGGAGTACTGCTGGAATCTCCACCGTTCCATCAGCCTGTTGATAATTTTCCATAATCGCCTTAATAATACGACCCATTGCAAAAGCGGTGGCGTCACTGGTGTGCACAAACTCAGACTTGCCATCGGCTCGCCGTAACTTGGTCTGAAGCCGACGAGCTTGGTAATCGGTCATGTAGTCGGCGGTATGGGTTTCGCGGTACGCCCCCTGAGCCGGCATCCATGCATTAATATCTACCCCTTGGGCGTTTGGTTTACCGATGTCGGCTGTACACTTTTGAATAAGCTGGTACGGCAATTGTAGCTGTTGCATGAGATATTCCTGAATTGCCACCTGGAGCTGATGTTCTTGTAGGCCGGTTTCGGGTGTGCAGAATACTTCCATTTCTAGTTTGTCGAATTGGTGCATGCGAAAGATACCCTCAGTGTCCTTGCCATAGCTACCGGCTTCACGGCGAAAACTAGTCGCGTAACCTAAATAGCGGATCGGCAGTTGGCTTTCTTCCAGTGTTTCGTTCATATACATGGTGCACAGGCTGTGTTCGGCACTCGCATTCAGCCACAGATCGTCATCAGCCAGTTTGTATGTCACCTCTTCGGCATTCAAACGGGCCGAGGCCGTATAGGGGCCGGTCTTGATCATGGCGGGTGGTATTACCGGTGTAAATGGTGTCGGCTTAAGGTTAAGTTTGTTGTCCTGTATGAGCTTGGCGATGAGTTTCTCGTCGCTGAGGCTGTCGAGAACAAATTGGATGATCGCAAACTGTAGCCGCACCACATCGCCTTTTAAGTAGGCGAAGCGGGCACCGGCAACTTTAGCGGCTCGCTCTTTGTCGATGGTGTCGTGAAGACTACCCAGCTCGGCATCGGTTTTAGGAGTAAAAGCAAAGTCCGTCGGTTGGCCGACAGTTTTAATAACTTGGTTGTCATCCTCGGTTGCACCCACCGGTACCATCTCTAACGGCATATTGGGCACGGCCGCCCAAAGTGTCATGAACTCATCATTCAGTGGTTTTAGCTGTGATTCTTTTTGGGCGACTTGCTGCTTGAGTTGTTTGCCATGTTCAATTTGTTCTTCGGTCGGCCGACTGCCTTTTGCCGCGGCGGCCAGCTGATTACTCTGTTGTTGCAGCTGCTGAACCTCATTGGTCAGCTGCCGCCGCTGGCTATCAAGTTCCAGCAATCGCAGGATGTCGACGTTGTAACCCTTCTCTTTCGACTTCCGGCTGACTAAATCTTTATTCTCTCGGATGAACTGAATGTCGAGCATGACCGTATTATACCGTAGTTGTTGTTACTTGGCCGTGCTTTTGGTTGCTGCGACGTGTTTAAGGGTGAGCTCGGTACGAGCTTTGGCGTAAGAACAGTATTCGCACGACTTGCGGCTATCCATAATGTCCTTGCCCACCGCCGGCATATCACCCTCCAGGCAGTCCTTAATCTCTTGGATGGTTCCATCTACCCAGTCGGCGTTGCCAGTATAAGGAATGACTTTAGTACGGAACTCGACGCGGTCAAAAAATCCTTCTGGGTCCAGACGCCCGTTGGTATAGACAAAGTAGCCGGTATCGCTCACCGTAAAGCCGTTTTGCCGTAGTAGCCACTGATACACCTCTAGTTGGCGTTTGTAGCTTATCTGCCACTCAGCATCGATGCCGACCTCGCCAGCTTTGGCGGTAGCCTTGTAGTCGACCACGATTAGCTCGCCAGCGTCATTCACCCACAGATCGTCGATGGCCCCAAAGATATGTAAGTTGGTCGGCTGATGAATGGTAGTGATACCAGTAAAATTGTGCCGCCATTGGTCGAGGTCGGCATGTTGCATCGGGATAGCCTTAACTTGGTTGTCGGTCATCAAGGGGTGCGGCTGCTGCTTTTGCCGGTAGGTGTCGAACTCTTTTTTTAATAATTCATCGATGGCTGAGTTAATCCGAAACGGTGGCGAACTCGGGCGCTTAATTTTAAGGCGAGTATCTAACCAAAAACAGCGCGGGCATTGCTTAAAGAGCTCTATCTTGCTGCGGCTAATTTTAAAGGCCGTTTTTTGGCCCGGTTTGTACGGCAGGTTTCGCTCACTCCAATAATTCCCCATGGGGTTATTGTAACAGCTTTGCGATGGCCACAAGGGCGGCGGTTTCTGCTCTCAGAGTAAAGTCGTGTAGGTTTAGGTGAGCCAGTTTATCAGAATTAAATAATTCTTTTTCGGCATCGCTCCAACCCCCCTCTGGGCCGATTAACAAGCCGACTTTTGATGGAGGCGTAAGGTTTGGCTGATCTTGTTCAGACTGCTGGCATACCAACAACGTAAGTTTGTCATGATACTGTTTGATTGCCGTGGCAACATGCATTGGTTCTCGCACGGTTGGTATGTCACTCCGGCCACATTGTTCGGCTGCCTCGATAACTATCTTGTGGGCCCGTTCTACATTAAAGCCAGTTTTCTCGGACCGGTCGGCCAGTAACGGCACAAAATGGCTGACGCCTAGTTCTGTCCCCTTTTGTAATACCCAGTCGTTTTTATCTTTTTTGAGTAATGCCCAAAACAAATAGACATCTCGACCTGGCCGTTTAGCATCGAGGTCAGTTTTATGAATCACATGTACTTCGGTGGCATTAACTTCGTGTATTTCGTAAAGCTTTTCGGAGCGTTCGTTAAAAAGCACGATTTGGTCCCCCGGCTTGCAGCGTAGCACTCGGCCGAGTTGATGGACTAATCGCTGGTCGTGCAGCCAGACATCCTGCTCGAGAGCCATGTCAGGGCCAGTATAGAAACGGTGTAGCTTCATGGTTGCGTATAAATACGGGGGCTATTTCATCAAGCCAAGAATCAAGACTACCGCAAAAGCGACTTTGGCAAACATGCCTATCGATAGGTAGCGTTGTTCGGCAAAACTATAGTCCTTGAATTTACCGCGTTGTAGGTGTTGACGGTACTGCACCATCGCCAATCCGCCAGCCGCCAAAAATGTCGTCAGATACAGTGCATAGGTGTACCACGGCGCCACAAGTGCACCGTACATAATGGTAGCTACGGCGTATGGGATGATAATGAGCCATGGCAGTGAACCAGTAACAAGACTAAATGAGTAAACAGCTGGAACTTTGTTACCACTCACCTGTTTTTCGGCCAGCCAGCCCAATAAACACGTTATCAAAATCAACAAACCGACTACTTTTAGAGTTGGGATGTCACTCAAACCACTGAGCAACGCAACGATTTCGATAATCATCCCCATAATAATCCCCAAGTCAATCCATCGCCATAAGGACACCCGACTCGTTAACGACTTTTGGTAGCTTTGCTTCAGTTTTGTTAAGTAGAGGATAGGTACAATTGTCGATAACAGCATAATGCCAGCCAATGCGTAGCGAATCTGTATATCCCATACGGCATGCGCGGCTGGGCCGAGCACCGTACTGTCGGTTTTAGCAATTAAGAGCGTGTCTTTAGCCAGATAGCCAATTGTTAACTGATAGGTAGTACTCTTCATAAGAGTAAGTGCGGCCACAGCTAAGAGCAGGTAGATCACAATGCTGGCGATATGGCGACGCTTAAATGGTGTTTGGTTAGTACTAGTTGTTTTGCTGGTTTTGGTTGTGTCTTTAGAGACTTTGGCAGCCGCGACCCGGCTGCTGGGTTTCTTGGATTTCCTCACTTTTGTAGTCATTCCTCAACTATAGCACATCAGTCGACTGGGGCGTATGGAATGTGGCAGACGCCGCGACCGGTCCGTTCGGAGAACTTCTGGTGATAATCTTCTGCTTCGTAAAATTGACCGGCTTCGGCAATTTGGGTAACAATTGGCTTGTCGTATGCTTTTGCTGAATCAAGGTCACGCACGAACGATTCAGCCTGTTGCTTTTGCTCGGCTGTGGTGTAGAAAATTGCCGATCGGTAGTTATCGCCTTCGTTTACTTCGTCTGCTTTATTTAGCAAGGTGGGGTTATGCATGCGAAAGAAGTGTTTAAGTAATGTCCGATAACTCACTTTGTGTGGATCAAACTCAATCAGCAAGGCTTCGGCATGACCGGTGGCATGCGTTAGGACGTCCTCGTAGTGTGGGTCTTTTGTGTGGCCACCGCTGTATCCCACAACCGTTTTAATAACGCCTGGCACTTGGTCAAAATAGTACTGGACACCCCAAAAGCAGCCAGCCGCGAAAATTGCACGAGCAGGGCCGTTATTCCGTACGGAGGGCTTCAATTGGGTCAAGTTTGGCAGCCTTTCGGGCCGGCAGTAAGCCAGCAACCGTTGTCACCAGCATTAAGAACAGTACTAGGCCAATGATCTGTACGGGTTTAAATATCAGGAGGTGTTCACTGCCAAAATTAAGCTGCTTGCTAATAACTGGGTTCAAGGCCGTCCCCGCCCCAAAGGCCAAGAGGCTGCCAAGCATAGCGCCAATAAATCCAATCCAGGTGGCTTCGATGATAAACAGTGACGATACGGTTCGACGGCTCATGCCTAGGGCTTTCATTAAGCCAATCTCGCGCGTTCGTTCTAAGACACTGATGTACTGGGTGTTAACGACACCAAAGAACGAAGCAATCAGGGTGATGAAGCCAAAGACCAGAATAATTGTTTGCAGGACATTGATAATCTGGTTCAGTAACTTCTGCGCATCCTCAGCCGTACGAGCTGCAAAGCCAGCGCCGACAATCTCTTGCTTAAGAGCGTCAGCCGAAACATTCCCATCACTCCGCACCGATACAATTGGAATCAAACCGGCTGTAACAGTGCCTCGTGTCGTAAAGTCGTTTAATTGGCGAGCATCGTCCTGCGACATATAGAGTCCGGCGGGAGTAAAGCTAATCGCCAGGGGTGACTGCGTCGAAACAGCGGCAATTTTAAAAGTTTCCTGCTTGGTTTCACCATCGGGGCGGCGGACCTGCACACTCACCGTCTTGCCAACCGCATCCTCGGCAGAAGAAAATCCAAAGAGGGCTATGAACTTGTCAGACATAATCACCGAACCACTCGGTAGGGTGTCGGAAACTTGGCCAGCTTTTATGTCCGGGCGCTGCCTGGCATCATACACATTAAGAGCCCCAGTGTACTTCTTGTCGGTGCCAGGCCGAGTAATAAACTGAGCACTGAGGTTAAAGTTTTCGAGCACTGATTTGACATGCGGCAACTTTTTAATTTTAGCGATATCTTGTGGCGTCAGCTGCTTAAGTGGAGTTCCAAAGGTATTACTGAGGTCATCGCTATACGGTTGCGGGTCATTGCTACCGGTCCCAAAAAAGTTCTCGTCTTTGGCTACGGTAACCGAGTCGGGATCAAAGTTGTTCGCCACCACCCGTGATGAATAATCACGTGCACCCTGTGAAGCCGCCAAGGTTAGCGTCAACGTGAACCCGCCGATGGCAATCGCCAATGCTGTTAATACGGTTCGAAGTTTGGCCGACTTTAAGTTTCGCCCACTGCGGCGGAGCAAATCGCTAAAATGCATTAGGCTGCACCTCGCTTAGCACCACCCTTGGTCTTAATAGACTCAACCTTGCCGTCTTTTAGATAAATCTGGGTCTGACACATCTGTGCTAAATCGGCATCGTGTGTCACCACTACCAGCGTACACTTAAGGGTTTTGTTCAGGTCAAAGAGCAGTTTGATAATTTTATCACCTGTTGCACTGTCGAGGTTGCCGGTGGGTT
>CAZBRC010000005.1:0-23543 GCA_964494415.1 uncultured Candidatus Saccharibacteria bacterium | reverse complement strand
AACCTCAATGTCTTTGATGGGCTTTTGGGGTGTGCTGCCGTCTTTTAGGACATTCTTATAGCCAATCGGTGCTCTATGTACCCAGATACCCTCACTCAGCATCTGTTCAAAACGGCGTTTGACGTTATCCCGAATACTATCTGAGTAGTATTTTGCCAATGCCATACCAATGCCAAGCCGAAACCAGTCAGCTGCGGATGAGTTTTTATCAATGTACAGGCTATCGTTCGGGAAGTGCAGCTCAATCTTGCCCTGCTTGACCAGCTGCTGCAATGCCTTTACTTCTTCTTGGCTACTATCACGAGTAAGGCGGTCTATCTTATCAAAGACCACGTAGCACAAGCCAGTTTGTTCGTGGATGTGTTCAACGAGCTTGCTGAACTTTTGTCGTACGTCCTTATGAGCACTCTCGTCAAACTCGTGGTACTCAGACGGTAATTGTTTCTGCTCGGCGTACCGTTCAAGTCGTAACTTCTGAGCTGGCAACGCTTTACGCTGCTCAATATCTGATACTCGTGCGATTAGGATTAGCTTAGTTTCCATAATTGTTTACTCCTTTATAACTTAACATTACTTACCAGTATTTTCAATGTTTGATAGAAAGTCAGACATATGTGTAGGCGTGAAACGCTGCAATGCCTCGTCTATATGCACAAAGGCTGTGAAGCGGTGTGCATCAGGTGGTTTTAGCAGTGGTTTGATGCGATACCACGCTTGCTTGCCATAACGAGCCTCAAGCACGTTACGCAGCCCGACGTTACCTACTTGGCTGGCAATAACCAGTCCAGCGACTGCTGCAAGTGCAGCCTGTGGCGTTACGTCATCATTTGCCTCAAGGTAGTTTTGCAGCAGCTCGTACGGTTCTTTTACATCAAGAGCGAGCATATCAACTGAACTTGTGAGCTTGTTCCAGTGTTTGAGCAAGGTGTTTTGACATAACTTTTTCTTGTACAGGTTTTCAAATGTCCACTGTTCCAGTTCGGGATAGGCTCGTTTGATAGAGGCTCTACCGACAAAACGTACCTCGTACCTAAATACTTCCATTGGGCGGTATTCAGCTAGGCTCTCAAGCAGATTGAGCTGCACGGTGCTGTCATTCTCAAAAGCCCGTTTGCTACTTTTCTTTGCTTTTAGCAGGTCAGCCATTTTGTCGTAAAAGGCTATATCAAGTGAGTTGGCGTGAATATGTACGACGTGTCCATCACGAAAATCTGTTTTCTGTAAGTCGTACGTCTTACTCACGTTTAGCTTGCCCATCGTATTGAGGATTGTTTGGCACGATGTGTAGTCAAGAAACACGATGTTCTTAGACGGATGCCAAGCAGCAATATCAGCGTGGGCAAGCTGTGGCTTGAAGAACTTATGACCGAGCAACTCTTGCAGTGATGCTTGTATTGCGGTCAGTAGTGCGTCAAAGTCTTTTTCTTCCAGCTCATCAAAGTTATTGCCGAACAACATCTTTGGTGCTGAAAACTCAGCTGCTAACTGGTAGACAACGCCGAACTTTGTCATTCGCTTGTACATTGTCAGACGGGGCATATACTTACCCATCTTGGCGTAGGTCGGCGATGGGTTGAGATATGTTTTGCCGTAGCCTCTACTGTTCACAAGCTGCTCAAGTGTGATAGGCGTAAACCTGCTGCCATCAAAGACCAGGGGGTTATGTACGGGTATGAGTAGTTTTACTGTGTCTATCATACTGTTCATCACTTCTTTCAAATATCTCAATGCACTTTGCGACAATCGCTTGCTCAATCATCTTGCCAGCCTCTTTGGTTACAGGATGGAAGTAGTTGAGCTGCCGAGAACCTATCCTTTTGGTCGGGTAGGTTATGCGGTAGCCAGTGCCATTTAGTAGTTGGTGTACGCCGAGCGACCCGACGTACAACTGACCGTCAATTACACAGCTTGCAAAAGCTACAAGCCCGTCAGTCGGTTTGACTGGCGTGATGTTTACTTCGCTAACGGTCATATTTTTTCCGCTCCTCAGCTGCCTTGTGGTGCTTGTTTGACCAGAGCCAAAGTGTCATAAGCCAATCAATCAGCTTACGCAGTGTTACTTGTAGTATCTTGTAAATCGCTACCATCTTCGTCGTTCCTTTCATTACGTTGCTTTTCTGCAAAGTCCATCTGAATAAGCACGTCAAAGAAACCGACCAAGTTACGAATGGCTTGCTCGCTTAGTTCCGCTGGCTGCGGTTTCGTAGCTTTCCTTTTCTGTTGGTTATTCTGCTGTTCTTGCATAATAACCATTAAGAAGAATGGCTGATTTAATCTATTTAAATCTGTGTATAAGTCGGGTTTTACAGATTAGGTATATTCTGGGTTTACGAAAACCTCAATGCCCTCAAGCACAAAGTAATTTGGCATTGTGCCGTTAGAGGCAAGCATTACTTTTTGGTTGAGCTGAAATAGGTAGCTGCGTACCTTTTTAATCCAATCCAGTTCATCATCAGTAATCCGCTCGCCAAACGCTGCGTAAATTAAATCGTCAACATCCCATCTCTTAGCTATATTGTCTTTCGTAGTTAGTATCGTGCGAGCGAGTAGCGTCTGTTTTGAGCTGATAGAAACACGCACGTTGAATGACCCTATTTGCAGTGAAGTTGTTGAGCGTTTGAAGCTAACCGTTGATGGGGCTATGAGCTGCTGACCCTGTTCATTATTACGAGTGAGTAGTTGCTGTCGTAGATCGTGTACCTCTTGCCTTAGGTCGTTAAAGGCTAGTACTAAGCTAGCGTTATCAGTAATCGTTATATTGCCAGCATTGCTAGTTTGCGTGGCTGTTGCTGTGGCACTAAGGCTATCATCACTTGTAGTAACATCGTCTAAAGCAAAGTCAACTGTCTCAAGGCGGTTAAACTCTATGCTTGCCGTGAGCGAGCCAATATCAAACCTTAGGTTACGCAGTATGCGTTCGTGTGCAGTGTGAAAATCGGCAAACATCGTTTTTGCTATGAGAGGTGCTTGAAAAGCATCTTGAATGCTTTTCATTGAGGCGATGATGTTCTCTGTCGGAAAAGCAGCCAGTGACTTTTGTATAGCAGCAAGTGCAGTAAATTGGTTTTGCGTAAATAAGCTACTCTTGTAAATTGCCTCTAATGCAGGTGCTATGGACGCTTGAATACCGAACGCTCTGTCTAATGCTGGTTGCATAGCAAGCGTGGTCTTTTGCATATCAGCCACAATTTTCAACATTGGCGATGTGTCTAAGGCTTGCAGGGATTGGAAAGCGGGGGACATTCTGTAAATGCCCTCTATTGCTTTAGTCATCGCACTAAAGTCGTACTGACTGGTTATGCTCTCAGCCATTTTGCGTAGTTGCTCGTGAGCCTGAGCTAGTTGCTCTTGTTGGCTTTTTGTAAGGGTTGAGCGGTCTTTAGCACTTAGTTCTTTGTATTCACGTAGCGTTAAGCCAGCCCGACCCTTTTTCTTAAAATCAGCAGTAGATACCGTAACTACTACGGGTTTAGGTGTTTTGGGCTGTGCTTTTGCGTCACTTTTCATCACTTCACTTTCATCTCACATTGGTAAGTCGTGTATAGTTATAGTATGACACAATCTGAGCAAAAACAGCCGAAGCTACTCACGCTCAAACAAGCGTGTGAGTTACTGAATTGTCATCCAAACACATTACGTGCGTGGGATGCAAAAGGTTACTTGGTGGCTGTGCGTTTCGGTACACGTCGTGATAGACGTTACAGACGTGAAGATGTGTTGAAATTGCTAAAAAAGGACTAGAAATGAAAGAAAAATACCGCAAAAAAGCATTGTGGCTATCTGTCGCAACTGTAGGCTATAACGTTATTGAGGGCATTGCAGCCGTTACAGCAGGCATAGCTACTCGCAGTTCTGCACTACTTGGATTTGGCTTAGACAGTTTCATAGAGAGTTTATCAGGCAGCGTAATGATATGGCGTTTTGGTAAAGAGCGTACCGATGAAGATGAAGAACGAGTGGAAAAAATTGCCGTTAAGTTGGTTGCGTATACATTCTTCATTCTCGGGGCTTATATACTTTTTGACGCTGGCAAGCAGTTATTGCAGCACGAAGTTCCCGAAAAAAGTCTATTCGGTATTGTTGTAGCTGTCCTGTCGCTACTGATAATGCCAGCTTTGATGTTAGCAAAATATCGTACTGGCAAACAGATTGGCAGTAAAAGTCTTGTAGCAGACAGCAAGCAAACCTTAGCTTGCGTCTTTATGTCTGTTACGTTGCTGCTAGGCGTAGGTTTGAATTACATATTCGGGATTTGGTGGGCTGACCCATTGGCAGGTTTGGTGATTGCCGTAATGTTGCTTTACGAGGGCAAGGAAACACTGGAAGGTGAGGATTAAATGAGCCACAATCACGACCACAATAACAACGATGGCGGTATCAAGTTCGGGCTTGTGCTAAATACTGGCTTTACGATAATTGAGTTTATATTCGGTGTACTAACGGGTAGCCTTGCCCTTATTGCTGACGCAGCCCATAACTTAACCGATACCTTTACGCTGACTGTTTCGTTTGTAGCCAATCGTTTGGCACGGCGTGAGGCAAATGATAGCAAAACCTTTGGCTATGGTCGTGCAACGATACTGGCTGCTTTGCTCAATGCCAGTGTAATGCTGGCTGTGGCTGCCTTTATTGTTATTGAGGCGATACAACGGCTTGGTAATCCGCACCCTGTAGAGGGCGGTGTTGTGGCAGTAGTTGCATTTGTGGGAATACTGGTAAACGGTTCAATTGCTATTGTTCTGTCTAAAAACCGTAAAGACCTGAATATGCGGAGTGCTTTCATAGATATGAGCTTTGACGCACTGTCATCACTTGGTGCGATGATTGCTGGTCTAGTTATCTGGCTTACAGGTATAACTTGGGTAGACAGTGCCATTGGTCTGGTCATTGCCGCACTCTTGGTCTACAACACGCTCAAGATACTACGTGAAGCAGTACAAATACTGCTTGAGGGTACGCCAAAAGACTTGGATATTACCGCCATTACGCAAGCTATAACAGATACCGAAAAAGTATTATCCGTTGATGATATGCACGTCTGGGCTATACGCTCAGGTTATAACGCCTTGAGCTGTCATATTGCCATTGATGAAACCGACCTAAAGGATAGTCGTAACATCGTAGAAACAGTAAAAGCTAAGCTACGAAAAGACTACGATATTCAACACGCCACGATTGAGGTTGAACTAGAAGACTGCACTACGCACGATGAACACGAGCAACATTGATGGCTGAGAAGAAACCGCTCAACCTGTTCATTGATACAAATATACTGCTTGGGTTTTATCGTTATAGTAAGGATGATTTGACCAAGCTCAATCAGTTAGAAGACTTGATTGTTAAAACTAGCGACATAAATCTTATTGTCACAAGCCAGCAAGTTGATGAGTTTTATCGCAACAGGGATAAAGTTATCGCAGACGTAGTAAAGGAGCTGAGTACGGCTATTAGCATTCCACAGCTTTTTTCAGGACACGCAGACTACAAAGCTATAAAGAAGCAGGCTGAGATGATTAGAGCAGAGGTTGAACGAGTAAAAAACGAAACTCTAGAGGCTGCACAGGACGGCAGTCTAAAAGCCGATGCTATCATCTCTCGTTTGTTCAAGGACGCTATTGTTGTTGATGCTGCTACCGTAGCAAAAGCGAAACGACGGTCAGATGTTGGTAATCCGCCTGGAAAAGCTGGTTCAATCGGCGACGCAATCAACTGGGAGCTGCTACTAAGCACTGTTCCTCTTGACGAAAATCTGCACATTGTTTCAAGGGACGGGGATTTTGCATCTGCATTAGACAAGACCAAACTCAACAGTTTTCTGCAAAAGGAGTGGGATAAGAGCAGACTTGGCACAATACACTTGTACGAAACACTTAATGGTCTTTTCAAGACGAACTTTCCGCAAATCAAGTTGATGGACGAGTATATAAAGGATGACCTTATACGACAACTTAGCCAATCACTGAGCTTTGATAGTAGTCGGGCTATCATAGAGAAAATGCTCAAAGTAGGTGGCTTTTCCGAAAAACAGATAGCCGCTCTATATAAAGCCGCAACGACAAACGACCAAGTCTACAATGCACACAAATATAGTCCCGACCTTGTAGGCGATAAACTGTGGCAAATAATAAAGCCACATTGGAGTAAGTTCACTAAGGAAACTCAAAATAACTGGGTGGAAACATTTCCCGATAACAGTGAGCCAGAGGATTTACCGTTCTAAAAAACGCTTGGCAATATCAGCCCCACAAATTAGGTATATACACAGCGGAGTACCTATAACAGGGGTAGAGGGCGACTACCCCCCTACAAACACACTCTTTACATAGTACCCCTAGGGGGTATATCATAGAGTTATGATAACTGACTTGAAGCAGAGAGCATTGCACCGAGCCAAGATACTTGAGGGGCAGATGCGTGGCGTTCAAAAGATGATTGAGAATGAAGACTACTGTATGGACATACTCACACAGAGCCTAGCCATTCAAAAGTCTATCGGTTCGCTCAATAAGCTGATACTTGAAAATCACGTACGAACGCACATCAAAGAAAACCTAAGTTCCAATTCGGAAGATGAGCAAGAAAAAGCCATCGCTGAACTTCTATCACTTTACGAGCTGACGAATATCAGGGGTAAATAAACGTGAAGTACCTAACAGCTATAAAAAACATTCTAGTTTTGTTAGCTGTATTGATGCTCAACTCGGTTAGCCACGCATCTGCTATGTCGGCAATGCCCTCGCACGAGATGAGCGGTATGAACCACGGCTCAAGCGACGCAACTTCCTGTGCTACCCTTTGCCGCACGGCAGTTATCAACAAGGAAGATAATGTCATCAACGATGACGAAAGCGAAGATGATACCGAACCAGCGATAGCTTTCTACGGACAGAGCCAAACACTATCAACAGATGAAAAATCGCTTTCTCAACACCTTTATGCCGCAGATATAAAGCCGCCGCCAAAGATACCGATTTATATTCTGTACGGTGTCTACCGAGTGTAGGATGCGATTGTTTACACAAATAGCATCAACTTAACTTTGGAGAAACTATGAAAAATAACAGGAACAGTATAATCATCGTGGCGATAGTCGCAGTTGTAGCTATCGCAGGTGTTAGTATTTACGCCATTAGCCGCAATGACAATATGATGGACGGCGATATGATGGGCAACTCAAACTCGCAATCGGCGGTTCAAGCTGATACTAGCTCGGCAGACTATAAGCAGTACGCCGCACTCAAGGGCGAAGACTATGACAAGATGTTCCTTGCCAATATGATAGCCCATCATCAGGGTGCGGTTGATATGGCAAACCTTGCTCTAACCAATGCCAGCCATCAAGAAGTGAAAGACTTAGCTAAAGCCATTGTGTCCGCTCAAACGACTGAGATTACCGATATGACTGCTTGGCAAAAGACGTGGGGCTATCCTGCAAGCAGTGGCGAAATGATGGAAGACCATAGCTCAATGGGTATGATGAACACAAACGCTGGAATGATGAACGAATTGAACGGCAAAACGGGCGAAGCGTTTGATAAGGCGTTCCTTGAGCAGATGATTATGCACCATCAGTCGGCTATAAATATGGCAGCAACAGGTAAAACAAATGCTCAACACCAAGAAGTAAAAGACTTAACAGTTGCTATCGTTACAGCTCAGACCAAAGAAATAAAGCAAATGAAGCAGTGGCAAAAAGACTGGGGCTATTCTACTTCCAATACTACCAACTCAATGTCGGGAATGAGCCACTAAAATGGAACACTCGCACCACGAACATTCTGAGCATCAAGACCACGACAAGCACGCAGGACATTCAGTATCAATGTTCAAGGACAAGTTCTGGCTGTCCTTGCTGCTAACGCTACCTGTACTTGCGTATTCCGAGATGATACAGCATTGGTTTAGCTTTACGCCGCCAACCTTTCCTGGCTCACAGTACGTGCCATTCGTATTCAGCACCATCATCTTTTTCTACGGCGGTCTAGTGTTTATAAAGAGTGCGTGGGGCGAGCTAAAAGCCAAATTGCCAGGTATGATGACGCTCATCAGCCTGGCAATTATCACGGCTTATGTGTACAGCGTAGCTACCCAATTCTTTATAAAGGGTGATGGTTTCTTTTGGGAACTAGCAACCTTAGTAACAATTATGCTGCTCGGTCATTGGCTAGAAATGGCATCGGTTGCCAAAGCTGAAAATGCCCTAGATGCTATATCTAAACTGTTACCTGACAAAGCTGAGAGGCTAGTCAACGGTAAGCCAAAACAAGTATTGGTAAGTGAATTAAAAGTTGGCGACCTGGTATTGATACGTCCAGGTTCAAGCATCCCTGTTGACGGTGTGATTGTAGATGGTAGCTCGGCAGTTGATGAAGCGGCTATCACTGGCGAAAGTAAGCCAGTCAGTAAAACAACCAACGATGAAGTTATTGCTGGCACAGGCAATCAAGATGGTTCACTTACGGTAAAGGTTACGAAAATCGGTCAAGACACGGCACTTGCTGGAATTATGCGACTTGTAGCCGAAGCACAAAGTTCAAAATCTAATGTACAGATACTTGCAGATAAAGCAGCCTTTTATCTGACCATCATTGCAATCGCTACTTCAATCGCTACGTTTATATTCTGGCTGATTGCTAAAGATGCTAGTTTCGCTTTAGAGCGGTCAGTTACGGTTCTGATTATAGCTTGCCCACACGCACTCGGTCTGGCAATACCACTTGTTGTGTCTATCTCTACTGCATTATCAGCGAAGAACGGTCTACTTGTCCGAAAACGTCTTGCTCTTGAAGCGGCTCGTAAGTTGGACTGGGTACTCTTTGATAAGACTGGCACATTGACTAAAGGCGAACACGGCGTTACGGATGTGTGGGCTACAAAAGGTTATACAGAAGAAGATGTACTGCACCTGACGGCTAGCCTTGAGCAGAACAGCGAGCATATTGTCGGTAAGGGTATTGTCAAAAAAGCCGAAGAACAACACGTCCATCTTGATAAAGTAGCCGACTTCAAAGCGTTACCTGGCTTAGGCGTACAAGGTACTCTACACGGAAGCGAAGTGTATATCGCAGCAAGCTATCGCTACATAGAAGAAAACAAGCTAATTGTTCCAACTGAAATAGCTAAGATGGTTAAGCAAGCAGCCAAAGAGGGAAAAACTGAGGTGTATCTAATTACCAATAAAAAGGTTGTTGGAGCATTGGGCTTAGCAGATATAGTGCGTGAACAATCTAAACAGACTATCGCAACACTCAAATCAATGGGTATAAAGACGGCAATGATAACAGGCGACTCAGATGAAGTTGCAGCTTATGTGTCAAAACAGCTTGGCTTAGACCAGTATTTTGCAGAGGTAAAACCAGAAGATAAGGCTGCTAAAGTCAAAGAGTTACAGAAAAACGGGCAGAAAGTTGCAATGGTCGGCGATGGTATCAATGACGCACCTGCACTTACTCAGGCAGATATTGGTATAGCTATTGGTGCTGGTACGGATGTAGCAATCAAGTCAGCAGATATTATACTGGTAAAAAGCGACCCTCAAGACGTAGTAAAGGTAATCAACCTATCAAAGGCTACCTATCGCAAGATGCTACAAAACCTCGGTTGGGCTACGGGTTATAACGTATTCGCAATTCCACTGGCAGCTGGCGTACTATATGGAGCAGGTATCGTTCTTGCTCCTGCTCTGGGAGCTGTACTTATGTCTGTTTCAACTGTTGTAGTAGCATTCAACGCTCAATTGCTCAGACGTGCAAAACTGTAAGTGTAGATAGTTTGATAGCTAGCTGGCAAACTGCTAACCAGTTATCAAACTACCTGACAGCTGGAATTGTTCAACGAGGTGTTTTAGCTTATAATCCTCTTGTGCATCAATAGCAGCTGTTTGAAATACGTCAACTATGCTGCACCAAAGCATAATTATTTTGACCTCTTGAGAAAGAGGTCATTTTTTATTGAGTTTGATATGATAACGAAATGGACAGTAGATATATACCCTTTGTTCAGCAGCCATATTGCTGTGTTCCAACCTGTTTTCAGATCGTAATGTATAAACGTGCCATACCGCTATTGCCACAAGACGATTTGGCTTATGAGATGGGACTAACAGTTCCAGAGGAAGATTCGCATCTCTTCAGTAAAGTTCGTAGTGGTGATAAGCCATCTTCAGGCTGGGGTACTCAAATACAGAAAGAGGAATTCAATCCGAACGCTGTATTTCCAAAACTCGGGATACCACTGAGAATTGAGCAGTCATTCATAAAGGATTTCAAAAATTCAGAAGGACTAAAAAGTTTACTTATAGATATTCAGCAAAAGGAGGGGGATGCACTCTTGTGCTTTGATTATGGAAAATTATGGAATCTGCCAAAAAAAGGTGGTCACGTCTGTGTATTCGATCGAATAGAAGGCGACATTGTATACATTGTCGATCCAGCCAGCAATGTTCCAAAGCATCGAAAAGTGTCAATTGATAAGCTTTTCAAGGCAATGGACTTTCACGGAGATGATAACTCAACGGGTGTATGGAGAATTCTCACCACTGAGGTGTAATTCCCGGTTGCCATTATTCGCAACATACAACCGATAAGGTACTTCCAGCAAAGCTCTCCAGCGAGCTATTTCACTTCTGATTGTGTGAAAATGATTTTGGATTTGCCACACCAAACTGCATCTTTAGCGCCTTCGGGTGCTTTTTTGTTGTCTGGGTGAGGGACAGGATTCGGGTGCTAAAATGGGGTGAGAATAATTGAACGAAAGGCAAAAAGAATGGCGAAATATGTTGATGGCTTTGTACTAGTAATACCAAAAGGCAAAGAAGCAGAGTACCAGAAGATGGCCGAAATGGGGCGGGATTCTTGGATGAAACATGGTGCCCTCCAATATTTTGAATGCCGCGGTGACGACCTTAAACAGCAAGAAATGGGTGACCAAAAGTCACGAGCGTTCGCCGAAATGGCTGGCGCCAGTGGTGATGACAACGTCTGGTTCAGTTACATTGTTTTTAACTCCAAAGAGCACCGTGACGAAGTCAATAAAAAAGTGATGGCCGAGATGAGCGAAGCTTTCAAGGATCAAACTGACTTTGAAATGCCCAACGACATGCAGAAAATGGCCTACGGTGGCTTTGAAGTTGTCGTTGAAGGATAGAAACCCAGAATGAGTAAAGCCGACGAAAGACACGATATAACGGTCGAGCAATACATTGAATCGCTCAATGATGAGGCGTTACAGAAAGACACGCGAACTTTGATGGAAATCATGCGGCGGATTAGTGGGGAACAGCCAATCCTGTATGGAATCGGCACTATTGGCTTTGGAATTTACAAATACGAATACACCAGTGGCCGCAAGGGCGAGGCCCACACCCTGGGTTTTTACCCCCGAAAGGGCAAGATAACGGTCTACCTGATGGATGGCACCACTCGTTACGCTCGTTTACTGGCTGCCCTGGGCAAGCACACTACGACCGGATATTGCATTTACATCAAGCAGCTCACTGATATTGATTTGTCAGTCCTTAAGAAAATCATCAAACAGTCCTACCAAAATATAACCACTCAAGCCCAAAAGGGACCGATAGATCACATCCTCTGGCAGTCCGACAAGTAGCTTGTTACATCTGTTAGAACGTGGTTAAATAACGCTAACGTGGTCGTCTTATTACGTCATGCGCTGCTCATTCGGCGAACAACATGATCGGACACCAGGCCACCGAGATGAATGAGTAGGCTTGCACTGCTCACGGGTGTCGTCGAACCCCAGTAGTGACAGGCTCTCAGCAAATAACGTAGGGAAACTTATGCAACATAAGAATAAGAGTATCCAGGACTACGAAAAAGAACATGGTTGGAACTACGAGGACCACCTGAAGCACTGGCGTTCATGGGGTTCTTGGTTCAGCTGGGGTAGTCCGGTTGGGCTTGGCTTGTTCTTCATCTCCATTGCAATAACGCTCTGGATCCTGAGTCAAGCTTTTGGCTGGAAGTAAAACACTCAGCTACAAACAGCACCGTCACTTCGGCGGTGCTGTTTTTAATTGCTTTGGCCTTATGGGATACTATTTGTACGTAACGACAGTATGAAATCTTTAAAGCAAACAATGCTCAACAACAAATTAGGACCACTTATTTTTGCGTTGGTTTTTTTGACTTTAGGCGGTGGCGTTATGTTGTTTTCGTCAAAGGCAGCTACACCTGCAATTGGCACCGAGACAGAAGCGGGAATCTCGGCTCCAGCAGAGTCGATACAAGACGCCACCGCCTCGGATGGTAAGGCGGTGGTATTTAAGGAGGCGCCTGCGCCAGCCCTGCCCTATACCCTGCCACAGAACGCGGTTATCGTTACTACGAGCGCGGCTTTTCAGTCTGCGGTTAACTCGGCCACTCCGGGAGCCACCATTGCTCTACGGGCCGGCACGTACACCGGTATTAGCATGACCATTTCAAAGCAGTTAACCATCGAGGCCTATCCGGGTGAAACAGTCTGGATGGATGGCCAAAACACGCAACAATTTGCTTTCTTTTTTGTAACCAATGCCGGCGGTGGCTTGCTGCGCGGTATTGGGTTTAAGAACTACGCCTCGGTTAAAGATTTTTCGCAAAAACCAGCCATGGTAATCGTCGCCAGTTCAATAGCTAATGGAATGACTATCGACAGTTGCATATTCCAAGACAGCGCTGCCGCCGGGTTGTCGGTGCAGAGCAATAACTCAGTGGTAACTAACAACACGATTACAAAAAACAATTGGCTGGGACTGCACGTTAACCATGCTGATGGAATTCGGGTAGAGAACAATATTATCTCAGAGAACAATACCGGTAATAATCCGATGCAAGGCACGACGGCAGTGGCGGCTGGTGCCAAGTTTACCTATACACGAGGAGCAACCATAAAGAATAATCAGTTTATTAATAACAACGCCAATGGATTGTGGATTGACCTACAAGCCTCAGACATCGTGATAACGGGGAATAAAGCCACTGGCAATGCTCGCAACGGGATTTATTATGAAGTTTCTACCAAAGGGACGATTACTGGCAATACCGTCACCAACAATGCCGCTTACGGTGTGTCATTATCGGGATCAAACAACACAACCGTTACCGGTAACACAGCCTCCGCAAACACCGGTGGCAACTTCTATGTTCAAGAAGATCCACGGACCGCTGCCAACAACACCCAGTGCGCGGCCGGTGCAGCTTATGGTGCCGATTGTGACTCGTACAGCAACAATATTCAGTCCAGCTAAGCGAGCTGTAGTATAATTAATCCAGAAACTAAAGGAGGGTATATGTGGTATTTATTAGGTCTGATTTTATGGATTATTGTAGCGTTTTGGCCAGCAAGGGTAGCCAGCCGCAAGGGATATAGTTTTATACTATTTTTCTTGATAAGTCTCCCGTTTTTCTGGATTACACTGTTTGTTGTCTACGCAATGAAGGACAAGAATCAAGCAGCTCCCCAACAACCCGTTCAATAAGCCGGGTTGCTAATTAGCGTTGATATACCGCTTGCATAAGCAGTATAAGCGCACTATGATTAGGACAATAAACTTTAACGGTTTGGTGATTGTCAGAACTCATGGCAAAGTTTGCTAACAAAAATCTGTTTATCGTTGCAGGGATAGTGGCTGTGGTTGGGGCGGTTCTGTTATTTAAGAGCTTTGCGGCAACCTCCACCACGCCAGTAGAAGCCGAGCAGGGTACGCCTTCTACGGCTGACATTGTGAAAACCGGCGACAGTACAGCCAGTGGTGGTAGTTATCTTAAATTCGGCACCACTACGACTGGTGGTTCATCTAACGTTACACTGCCAGCTCGAGCAGCATTTTACTACCCATGGTTCCCAGAAACATGGTCAGTTGGTGGGGTACAGGTTGCCTATCATCCTGATCTTGGCTATTACAACTCCTCAACCCAATCAGTAATGGATAAGCATATCCAGGCTATGGATTACGGCAAAATCAAAGTTGCAATTTCATCATGGTGGGGCCAGGGCACCCATAGCGAGAATATACGTATACCATTAGCATTGAATCGTACTAAAGCCCTGAACTCAAACTTAAAATGGGCGATGTATTATGAAAAAGAGGGTTCAGCTAACCCATCGGTAGCTGAGATTCAAGGAGACCTAAATTACATAAAGACCAACTATGCCAGCAACTCTGCCTACGCCAATGTTAATGGTAAGCCGGTAATTTTTGTCTATAGCTCTAACGACACGACCTGTGAAGTCGCCGATAGGTGGGCGCAAGCCAATGCGACAACGGGCTTCTACGTAGTACTCAAGCTGTTCGCTGGGTTCCAGAACTGTACTAATCAACCCAGTGGCTGGCATCAATATGGTCCTTCTTCGAACACCCTGACGCACGCTGGCTACTATTACGCCATTAGCCCAGGTTATTGGCAGGCCAACGAAACAAGTCCTCGTCTAGCCCGCGATCCTGCCCGTTGGACAAACGATATTAAAAGCATGGTTTCATCGAACGCGCCGTGGCAACTGGTCACCTCATTTAATGAATGGGGTGAAGGTCATGCTGTCGAAGGTGCGACTGAATGGTCAAGTAGCAGTGGCTACGGCATATATCTAGACGCGTTACATAATAACTAAAGGCGATTAAATGTACATGATTCACCATAAAAAGGCCCGCAAAATTACTCTCAACACTGTTATGGGATTGTTAAGCCTGGTTTGTAGTGTCGCCTTACTGGCAGGTCATCTTACCAACAGTCAAAAAGTCGAGGCTGCCGTTGCTCCGAGTGGGGTGTGCGGCAAGCCATCTACCAGCAACCCAATCGATACGATTGTTGTCATTTCCGAAGAAAACCGAACGTGGAGTGGTGGCGCAACCCCTGCCGTTAGCCTTGGCTTTTCGGCAGTTAACATGCCATACCTAAATTCTCTGTCAAAACAGTGTTCATACTTCACTAATATGACAGAAACCAACAAAAGTCAGAACTCTGCAACTCAGTATGTAGGTGCTTGGACAGGATATAACGAGACCGTCACGCATGTAGCCAATGACTGTAGTCCGTCCTCAAGCTGTTCGTACACGGGAAACAATATCTTCCGTGTTTTCCGAAACGCAGGCATACCGCACCGAGAATATGTCGAAGGCCCCACGGCTGCCTGTTCGGCGTCGGGTAACGCCGCTAAACACGTTCCACAATTGTACATGTGGGACCCAGTTGATAAAGCGGCCTGTGCCAGCGAGGTCCTCCCGCTTAGCCAATTTAGCTACAGTACACCACCTAAAGGCTTTACGTTTATTACCCCCTCTATGTGTAACGACGGTCACGACTGCTCGGACTCAACTGTCGACAACTGGTTGGCGGATCCAAGTCGGTTGCCTGCGCTGTTTAATTCTCAAGCTTACAAAGAGGGTAGGGTGTTGGTAGAGATTTGGTACGACGAAGACGCTCAAAAACCGAACCTATTTATGTGCCAGACGTGTGGACACAATGTTATTAGTACAGACCCAACCTACGCCGCCGAAAGCCTCCTGTGGCTTAACCTGCTTGGCGCTCCCAGTGCCAACCTTGGCGCAATTAGTACAGCAACTGACATACGGCCGTTGATATTGGGTAACACCACACCCATTGATAATCCACCAACCGTGACACTGACAGCACCTGCGGCCGGCGCAAACATTGCAGTTGGAAGTCGGGTCACACTCAGCGCCAATGCCAATGATGATAAAGGAGTTTCCAAAGTCTCGTTTTTCTTGGACAATAGCACCACGCCGCTTGCTAGCGCCACAACCACTCCATATACCTATAGCTGGGACACTACAGCCACGCCGGCTGGGAGTCACACCATCAAAGCGATTGCCTATGACACCGCCAATCAGCCAAGCACTACTGCACAGGTAAACATTACACTTACGTCTGGGACATCCTGTTCACCAGCTCCGTCAAACAGCCTGGGTTCGATGGTATCTTCTGTGAATATTCCATCTGGTGCGGCCAGCACCTACCATGTTTGGAGTAGAGTAAAGGCTCCAGATTCTTCTAACAATTCGTACTACCTATTAATTGACGGTTGTACGCTCATTAATGTTGGTGATTCAGCGTCTATTGCCGCTGACAACAACTGGTACTGGGTGAATTACAAAGATGGCAACACCAGCTCATTCAGTGATGTAACTCTGGCCGCGGGTACCCACACCCTTACAATGATTGGCCGCGAACCCAATGTCCAACTAGACAGGTTGATGTTTGTGAGCGATACCTGTGTCCCGACCGGTATGGGTGACAACTGCACCTCGACTGCCGATGTTACAGCTCCGAGTGTTTCTATAACGGTGCCAACTAATGGCGCAAATATCACGACCGGCTCACAAAGTGTAAGTGCTACATCTACCGACAACGCAGGGGGTAGCGGCGTGGCTAAAGTAGATTTGTTCTATAACAGCACTAACTTAATTGGCTCTGTGACCACTCAGGCTAACAACACCTACCAGTCAAACTGGGACACGACTAAGGTTGCAAATAATGCTTCTTATACTTTGACCGCCGTTGCAACCGACAAAGCTGGTAATTCTACCACCTCCGCACCGGTTGTAGTAAATGTAAAGTTGCCTGATTCGACTGCGCCAACGACTCCAACTAACTTCCGCACCACTAATGTAACGTACAACAAAGTTGACTTAGCTTGGAGCGCTAGTACCGATGCAGGAGGAGCTGGCTTAGCCGGGTACCGCATTTACCAGAATGGCGTACAAATCGGTACTACTACTTCGACCACCTTCAGCGACACAACGCATGTGGCGTCCAATTATGCTGGAGCGTCGTATACCTATAGTGTCGATGCTTATGATAAAGCCTCCCCAGTCAACAGCAGTGCTGTAACCTCAATAACCGTGCCAATCCCACCAACCCCTGACACCACGGCTCCGTCAGCACCCTCAAACCTAACGGTAACTGGTAATGTATATAACAAAGTAAGTCTGTCGTGGTCGGCTAGCAAAGACGATACTGGCGGGTCTGGAATGAATGGCTATTATGTCAGACGTAACGGAACTGTTGTGAGCCCACTACTCACCACAACCACCTACCAAGATACAGCCATTACAGCAGGACAAACGTACCAATACGACATAATAGCCGTCGATAAAGCGCTTAACCCAAGTGGCCCAAGTAATCTGCAAACCGTCAAAGTACCGAATGCTCCAGACACTACAGCACCAAGCATGCCGGGTGACTTCATGTACACCATTGTTGGATCACAGATCAGCCTGAGCTGGACGGCAAGTACTGACAATGCCGGTGGAACAGGTGTAGCTAGCTATGATGTATACAGAAACGGCACACTGTACGTCAATGTTTCTACTACAAGCTTTGCAGATGCGGTAGTAACCCCTGGGGTCACCTACTCCTATTATGTAAAGGCGCGTGATGGAGCTGGCAATACCAGTGCTGCTACAACAACCTTACAAGCTTCCGTAGCCGCACCAACACCAGTGACTATAAGTATTGACCCAACTGACGACTCAATACTTTCTACAACCAACCCCAATGCCAAGAATGGACTCAGTACGAGCATGACAGTAGATAGTGAACCTGTAAAAGATCTGCTTTACAAGTTCACCGTGACGGGCGTAGGTACAAAGACTGTAACATCGACTAAATTGCGAGTCTGGAATAATAATGGCTCTGACATCGGCGGCGTCTTCTGGGCGGCAGCCAACAACGATTGGAGCGAAGCTACGGTCAACTGGAACAACGCCCCGGCTGCAACCACCCGAAAAGTCGGCACCCTACCTAAAGTAACCAGATACCACTATTACGATGTTGATTTGTCCAATTACATAACGACAGACGGAACGTACTCGGTACGGGTGACCACAACTTCTCTTGACCCGGCTGGATATGCATCACGAAATGCTAAGAATGTTTCGCGTCGTCCCGTATTAACCATAACGGCGCAATAGGGAGGGCACTATGAACAAGAAAAAAACACTTATAACAATCGGCATCGTACTTATTGTGTTGGCGAGCGCAGTAGCTCTGTATGTAAATTCCCGAGCCACGAATTCTAAACCCCCAACAGTAACTGCGCCCCAAACAGCATCAGTTGCCATAACTGAGGATGGGATATCGCCAGGTACGCTCAAGATTAAAGAAGGTACCGTGGTTATCTGGACGAGCGTTGATGTCGGGCAACACCGTATCGCCGCAGACCCCTACCCAACTCACTCGAGCTATCCAGAACTTGATTCTAAGACCACCTTTGGTACCAATGGTACCTATCGCTTTACCTTTAATAAGGCTGGCACCTACAACTATCACGACGAGCAAAACCCGCAACGGACCGGCGTTATTATTGTTGAGAAGTAGCAAAGATATTTGTCGCAGATAAGATGTAATCTTGCTACAATAGCCTAGTTATAGAAACGGCGCGGTGGCCGAGGAGTTAGGCAAAGGTCTGCAAAACCTTGTACACGAGTGCGAATCTCGTCCGCGCCTCCAGTACATTACGGGCGAGTGGCGGAATTGGTATACGCGACGGACTTAAAATCCGTTGGTTTAACGACCTTGTGGGTTCAAGTCCCACCTCGCCCACCACATTTATTCTTAGAAAACGGCTATAGTTCGGTTCGAAACCAACCTTGAAAAGTGCTAAAATATAAGTACTGATAAGAGGAGTATGCGATGGTGTGGATTATTGTAATAGTTTTGGTCGTTATCGTACTTGCCTTAGTGGCGATGTACAACGGCTTGGTGCGTGCCAATGTACGAGTTGATGAAGCCTGGAGTGACATAACCGTACAGCTCAAACGACGGGCGGATTTGATCCCTAACCTAGTAAGTACTGTAAAAGGTTATGCTAAACACGAAAAAGGTGTCTTCGAAGAAGTTACTAAGGCTCGTTCCGAAACATTAAACGCCCAAAGTCCAGCCGCCGCCGGTAAGGCCGAAAACCAGTTCCAGGCAGCCCTGAAAAGCCTGTTCGCCGTCGCCGAAGCCTATCCAGACTTAAAGGCCAGCGCTAACTTCCAGCAGCTACAAGCTGAGCTGGTTGACACCGAAGACAAAATTCAGGCGTCGCGCCGTTTCTACAACGGATCAGCCCGTGACCTAAACACTAAGATAAAAGTTTTCCCAACCAATATCTTTGCTGGCATGCTGGGTTTTAAAGTTCGTGAATTCTTTGAGGTTGATGATGCCGAAAAAGCCAATATCCAAAAGCCAGCAGACGTAAACTTCTAGCCCGCAAAACGGAGTTTTGTAGGTGTATAGCGAGATTGCCCGTAACAAACGACGAACACTGTTTATCATGGCAGTGTTTGTTGGCTTTGTAGCGGCTCTGGGTTGGTTGTTCGCTGCCTATCTAGGTGATTCCAGTATCACCCCATTTATTATTGGCGGGGCATTACTATACGCGCTGAGCAGTTATTTTTGGGGTGGTCGACTGTCGCTAGCTGTGAACGGCGCCAAACAGATAGACAAGAAAGATAACCCTCGCTTGTGGCGTACCGTCGAGAACTTGTCCATAACCGATGGTTTGCCGATGCCTAAGGTGTATATCATCGAAGACCCAGCTCCAAACGCCTTCGCAACCGGTCGTGACCCCAACCACGCAGCTGTCTGTGCTACAACTGGGCTCATCGATATGATGAGTGATACTGAACTCGAGGGAGTAATTGCCCATGAATTGGGGCATATCAAGAATTACGACATGCGTGTATCGATGATTGCCTTTGCACTGGTAGCGGTGGTGTCAATTATGGTGGACATTATGTGGCGGGTGAGTTGGTTTCGGGATAACGACGAAGATACCAGCCCAGTGATTATGATTCTGGGCGTGGTGGCAATTATATTGGCGCCGGTGATCGCGGCCCTTATACAGCTCGCCGTATCCCGGCGTCGTGAATATCTGGCCGACGCCACCGGCGCCTTAACAACCCGATACCCGGAGGGCCTTATTAGCGCGCTGCAAAAAATCGAGCAAGCCGGCAGTGTACTCAAGCGACAGAACCCCTCGACAGCTCACTTCTTTTTTGCGAACCCCCTTAAAGGGAAGGGTTTTTCAAGCTTGTTTAGCACCCATCCACCTATCGAAGATCGCATAAAACGTTTACAGTCTATGGGAACCCATGCCTAATACAAAATCCCACAAATCACCCGGCCAACGGGTCTTGCCACGGCCAAAGTATAAGTCCTTTAAAGTGTCTAAGCGGATTACATATCCACACCAGCCGGTGCAGGCGGCTCCTAAGGTCTTTATGGCTAGCGTGCGGCATCTGCGCCAGTCATGGAAGTTATACAGCGGCATACTGCTGATTTATCTAGTGCTGACGTTAGTGTTTGTAAAAGGTTTTGCAGCCACCACCAACCTGAGTGAACTAAAAGCCAGCATCCACCAGTTAATTGGCGGTGGTTCGCTGACAACTGGCCTGACATTATTTGGCGTCTTGCTGGGTTCTGGTAATAACGGAACGGGCGAGACGGGGACGACCTATCAAACGATATTGCTGGTAATTATGAGCCTGGCACTGATATGGACCATTCGTCAGCGGTTCGCCGACCACAAGGTAACCCTGCGCGATAGCTTTTATCGATCGATGTACCCCTTAATCCCATTCTTGCTCGTAATTGTAGTTATTATGCTGCAGTTGCTACCGCTGGTAATCGGCAACCTCTTGTATAGCACGGTTATGGGCAATGGTTTGGCAATTGGCGGCCTGGAGAAGTTTTTATGGCTCATGCTGTATTTACTGTTGGCCGTATTAAGTTTATACATGGTGACATCATCAATATTCGCATTATATATTGTGACACTGCCAGATATACGTCCTGTCCAAGCCTTGCGCTCCGCCCGCGATGTGGTCCGCTACCGTCGCTGGTTAATACTGCGTAAGTTACTATTTTTGCCGCTGGTACTGATTGTGGTTGGTTTGATAATCTTATTGCCAATCATTCTGTGGTTAACGCCGCTGGCCGAGTGGGTATTCTTAGTTTTGTCGCTGGCGTGTGTTCCGGTGGTGCACGCTTACATCTATAGCCTCTACCGGGAGTTGATATGAGCAAGACGGCTGAGCGTTATGAGCAGCTGCTCGAAACTATCAACGAACACTGGCACAAATATTACGTACTTGATTCACCAACCATCAGCGATGCAGCCTATGATGGGATAGTTCTGGAGCTCAAAAAGATAGAGGCCGAGCATCCGGAGTTGATTTCGCCATTGTCACCAACGCAGCGGGTTGGCGGTAAGGCACTGGCTCGGTTTAAAAAAGTTACTCACTCGGTGCGAATGATTAGCTTGAACGATGTGTTTAACGAAGCCGATGTCGAAGCGTGGGTTGTGCGTATGGGAAAAGTTGTGCCAGGCAGCAAGCGCGAATATTCGGCCGAAATCAAGATGGATGGATTAGCCTGTGCCTTGATTTATCAGGACGGGCTTTTTACACAAGCCATTACTCGTGGTGACGGCTTTGTTGGCGAAGATGTTACGACCAATGTTAAAACCATTGCCACCGTGCCGCTGCGACTTCGCGATGACGAAGCCCCCAAACAATTCTTGCAAGGACGCACCGAGGTTCGCGGTGAAATAATTATGCTCAAGAAAGATTTCGATGCGCTTAACAAACAGCGTCAAGCCCAAGGCCAACCCGTTTTTGCTAATCCACGGAACCTGGCAGCCGGCACCATCCGACAGCTCGATCCTCAGCTGGTCGCTGCCCGGCCACTGCACTTTAGGGCGTATGACCTTATTCGCGACAATCCAGAAGAAGTGCCAACCTACGAATTTGCTTATAAAACGATACGCCAACTGGGGATTGCTTGTAACCCAGAAGCTAAAGTGCTCCACAATGTTAACCAAGTAATGGGCTTTGTGTCGGACTGGCAAGAGAAACGCCATGACCTACCATTTAATACCGACGGCATTGTCGTAAAGATCAATGACCGCAAACTATATGCTCAGTTAGGGGTGGTGGGTAAAAACCCGCGCGGCGCAGTAGCTTATAAATATCCAGCCGAAGAAACCACCACAGTTGTTAAGGACATTGTAATCAGCATTGGGCGCACTGGCGCTGCCACACCGGTGGCGGTGTTTGATCCGGTTGCCGTTGCCGGTACGACCGTTCAGCATGCCAGCTTGCACAACGCTGACGAGATTGAGCGAAAAGACATACGGATTGGTGATACGGTCGTGATCTTTAAGGCTGGCGACATCATTCCGCAAGTTAAGGAAGTAATTACCTCGTTGCGACCCAAGCCGAGTCACGAGTTTAACATGCAAGCTGAACTTCGCCGCCAGTATCCTGAGTTGGAGTTTGAGCGGCCTGACGGCGAAGCCGTCTATCGGGTAAAGGGTGCCAGCGGCCCACTGCTACTCAAGCGGGCGCTTGAGCACTTTGCCAGCAAAGGGGCACTGGATATTGATAGCCTGGGCGAGAAAAACGTCGAAGCCTTGGTGGACGCTGGCTTAGTTAAAGATCTGGCGGATATCTACACACTCACTAAAGACGATGTTCTACAACTCGAGCGGTTTGCGGATATATCTGCCCAAAAGCTGGTTGATGCTATTGCCGCCGTCAAACAACCACCACTGCCGCGATTTATTTATGCTTTGGGCATTCGCCATGTCGGCGCGCAAACCGCCATCGATTTAGCTAATTCGTATAAACGCATGGACAGCCTCGGCACCGCTACATACGAAGACCTCAAAAACGTCGAGGGTATCGGTGAAATCGTGGCTGAATCGATTCTCGCCTGGTTCGCCGATGAGGATAGCCAGGCGCTGTTGGCCAAGTTCCGACGATTAGGTGTTTGGCCAACAGAAGTAAAACACGTCGGCGGCAAATTAGCTGGCCAACGGATTGTTGTGACAGGAACGCTCGAAACCATGGGCCGTGATGATGCCGCCGACCGTATTCGTGCATTAGGTGGTACCTTCCAAACCAGCGTTGGCAAAGACACCACCTATTTAGTGGTTGGGGATAACGTTGGCGCGAGCAAGTTGGCTAAAGCCGATAAACTCGGCACCAAGCGCCTTAACGAAAAAGAATTCCTGGCACTGCTGGAGGGCTAAAACGCTTGTGCTCAAACACGAATAGTTGTATAAATAAGATAACTCGTGCGCTCGGCGGCCGCGTGAAACAAACATCATAAAAACCAAAACACCAGTCGCCTCGGTGGGCGCGCACGATAACACCCGTTACGTAACGGGTGTTTTTAGTAGAACGCTTGGGCATCTATTCTTAGATATCTAATGCTTTAGCGATGGTAAATCTTGCTAGCTGAGTTCTGAAAAAGTTGTAATACGCCTCATTAACACGGGTAATTTCTGTTATACCCGAACTACGCCTCAAAGAGCGCACCAAAGCGCTTTTAGTGGATTGTTGGTCCCATTTATGGACTATTACCGGCTCAGCCCGAGCTAATTTACCTTCACCGGTGAGAACAGTGGCATCGATGGAGTACCAACAGTGATAATTATAACCTTCACCACCATTATCGTCAGAGTGACCTTCAACACTCACCAACCACCCCACTCTTCTGGGTAATAATCGCCCAATCACGGCGTCCTGAGGCAAT
>CAZBRC010000004.1:0-24845 GCA_964494415.1 uncultured Candidatus Saccharibacteria bacterium | reverse complement strand
ACCGGCCCCGCCCAAACCAGCCACTCCTAAACCCAAGAGTGTTGGCACTACGTCAACAAAGCCAGCCCCAGTCGTTACACCGGCTCCCAATAGCAATGTTTCCAGCCTAACCCCAACTGGCAACGGGGATTCTTCCAGCAACGGTAGTAGCTCTGGCGACAGCAACCCACCACAAACCCAAGGCTATACTTCTACAAACTGGTCAGGCTACTTGGCCGCTGGCAAAACCTTTACCGGCGTTTCGGGTAGTTGGACAGTGCCGAATGTCAGCGGCAACGGTAGCACGACATCGGCCGATGCCAGCTGGATCGGTATTGGCGGCGTCACCAGCCAAGATTTAATCCAGACCGGAACACTCAATAGCGTTAGCCCCAGTGGCGTAGTTAGCCGAGCAGCCTTTTATGAACTCCTACCTGCTCCGGCTACCATTATTCCCAGCATGTCTATCAGCCCGGGCGACGTCATGACCGCCGCAATCAACCAAACTTCACCAGGGCAATGGAATATCAGCATTACCAATACAACCAAGAATCAAACGTTTAATATCAATGTCAGCTACGCTTCATCGTACTCAACAGCCGAATGGATACAAGAAGCACCTAGTACAGTTGGTGGCAGCCTCATACCCCTCGACTTATTTGGTACTGTCAGCTTCCGATCCTCGCTGGCATTTGCCGGCGGCACCAGTTATAACCTGACAGCCCTCAACGCCCAACCAGTCACCATGGTCAGCGCGACTACCGGTAACCCGGTTGCTACCCCGTCGCAAATCAGTGGTGGCACAAACTTTACGGTCACCCGGAATTAGGTATAATAACGCTTATGCCTAAGCCATCCACCGCCCCGACTCAATGGCTTCAGAATAGCCTTATCCGCCTCTGTCGTGTTCACTTTTTAATTGTGCCAGCTTATGTTGCCGTAATCGTGGTCTATGACTCCTGGCACGTACTAACACCGCCAGCCGTACTGCAACGCTGGACCATGATCGGGATCTTTTTAGCGGTGGTTGCCATCGTCTGGGCGGCCGCTCGCACCAACGTTAAGAGCAGCTTTTATTATCAGTCACTCATCTATGTCCTAATTGCGTTGGACATCGGTTTTGCTACGTTCAATATTTACACCCAGCGGGGCATGGCTAGTCGGGCAGTTATTTTATACACCCTTCCAATCGCGGTCGCAGCGGTCTTACGTAGCCGGAGCACTATTTTTGCAACCGCGGCGCTGTGCGCCTCGGTCTACACTATCGCTGCCGTACGATACTTTGTAGTTAACTTTAACGAAGGATACAAGGTAGAGCTTTACAGCGAAGTTCTCTTTTACTGTGCGATGTTTTTTGTGCTGGCTTCGGTTTTGTGGCTGGTTATCCGTCCGCAGAGTTCTCGTTAACGCCTGACGACACCACAACACGAGGCAAATTAGATTACTTGGTAGGTGTAGTTGAACGTTCCGGGCTGGCTTTGTCTGTCTTGTGTGCAGATGTTCGTTTTTCGTATCGCTTAAAGATCCACCCCACAATGTAATAGGTTGCCACAGCATAAGCAATTCCTAAGATAGCATCATAGGCATAATGCTCACCCTGATAGACAATACCAAAGTACATTAATACCGGATATGACCAAGCCAGGGCGCCCCATTTACGACCGAATAACTTTGTCATAAAGACTGCGAATAGTGTGGCATACGCGGCATGCAGTGACGGCACCGCCGCGACGGCGTTGGGGGCGATTTTGTTATACAGTGATGGAAAGTCGTGGATGCCGAGTGCAAACCAAACGTGCGATGACACACGTTCGATATGGGGAATAAGGTGCATCTCCGACGCCATCCACGGCGGTGCCGCCGGATAAATTACATAGGTAATAAAGCCAGCAAACGACAAAAATACAAAACTGGCCACATACCGCCAATAGAACGATTCACGCTTTTTCCAGACTAAAATGGCGGCACCGATTGGCAGCAAAAAGTGCAGCATATATACCAAGTAGAGCACAAAATCATACCACTGCACATGACCGTGCCACAACAGGCGCTGCAGCTGGATAGTTGGCAAGTCGCCAAACAGCCAACGGTCAAAATTTGCCATGAAAAGATAATGAACGTGCTTGTTTAAATGAGGCGCAATACCGCGGAATGAGTCATATATAAGTAACAGTCCCACAAACGGTAATAATCGTTTGAGCATCTCTGTCGCCTGGCCAAGCGCCATAAAAACAAACGTCAAAAATATAATGATTTTATCTGGCGTTGGCCAGCTCGGCTCGCGAATAAATATTACCAGACAGACAACTGTGCCAATAATACCTATCGCCTGAAATATATTTTGGCGTCTAAACTCCATGTCATTCCATTGTAACAAACACGCTTCTGACAAAACTAAAAACAGCCCAAAAGTATGAGCTGTTTTTAATGGTCGGTAACTAGCTACGCTTTGTGTGAGCGAGCGCTCAAGCCAACGGTTAGGCTCAAAGCACCACCGAGCAAACCGTAGAAACCAAGCAACCAGGTAAAGGCAATACCGCCAGCAACTGGCTGTCGAAGCACCACCATACCAACGACGATTCCTAGCAATCCACCAAAAATGTGCCAAAAACGGAAGCCTAAATCTTTAGACTCACGGAAGGCGCTGACAATTTCCACGATACCCTGGAAGATCAAGAACAAACCGATCAACAGAATCAGCGTGGCAATAGTCAGTAGGATGCCGCTGTTGATGATGTACACACCAACCGCAATTTCGGCGATACCCAGCAGAACTTTTAAGAACCACATCGGTGTCAATTTAACTGAACGGGCACCGACGATTACGTCGACTACACCTACAGCAATTAAGTACAGCCCAAACATTACCGCTAGTACAACTAATGTAATGCCAGGCCAGATAATAGCCATCAACCCAAACAGTAGCAGCAGGACACCGCGCAATACGAGCAACCACCACAGGTCTTTAGCGATTGTTCCATCGCTACCAAAGTCACCGAAATCAGCTGATTTCTTACTTCGAACAGATACTGCCATGATTTAGTCCTCCCATTCCGATGCCCAAGCGAGCTCTTGTTGATGTGTGCTAGTAACTTGCGTCAGTAAGCCGACTACACCAATTCCAACCCATAGCACTTTCCAAATCCATGACTGGCTAGCGACTGCGTTCACAGCGCCATCCTGCAAGGTTGGCAAGTCAATAACGCGAGCCACCAATAAGACCGCAGCTACCATCAGAGCGGCTCCAGCAAAGGCAGTTAGTACTAATAGTACGAATTTTGGCATGTTAACAAAGATGCTGCCCAAAATCAGGACGGCACCCAGAGCCAAACCAACCAACGTCGAAAATACACCTTGGTCGATACCAATTAGCTTTAGTAAACCCACACCAAGCCAGTAACCAACTACACCCATAAAGAGCACAATCGCCACCGCATAATATAGGTAGGCCAGTACGGCTGCTACCAAACCACAAACGACTCCAACTGCAATTCCGAGTGCTGTAGAAAACACTCCATCACCGGTAATGAGTTGAACCATTCGTGCGCCGAACCAATAGCCGGCAACTAATCCCCAAAGGGGAAATAGGATACGCATAACATTG
This sequence comes from uncultured Candidatus Saccharibacteria bacterium, assembly GCA_964494415.1. GTDB lineage: Bacteria > Patescibacteriota > Saccharimonadia > Saccharimonadales > OMJO01 > CAZBRC01. The sequence goes on along the minus strand of CAZBRC010000004.1, from coordinate 21,262 downwards.
TATCCGTAAAAACAAAACAGCAGCCCTATGCCAAGTGCAAAGAGTGCTACTACTACGTCTTGCATATGTGAACCTCCTTATACCGGCAATTGTAATACTATATTTCACCGCCTGCAATACAGTTCGTCAAATAGCTAAAGAGTCAGATTCTTGTTATGCTTGTGTATATGATGGTCTTTAGTGATGACGACCAGACTCCGACGTCGGTTGTAAAGCGCCGCCGACCCAAACGTCATGTGGTTGTTGGGGCATTTTTGTTAGTCTTGGTCGCCAGTTGGTTGATCATGCAACCGCACTCCAAAAAACCAACCATCCTAGGGGGCGGTAACTCGAGTAACTCGAGTAACTCAAGCGATGACCCGGACGGGGCAGCTAATATTAGCGGCACTGTTTCTGGTCAGAATGGTCAGGCCGTTACCAATGCCGAAATTCGAGTTACGGACAGTACGGGTACCGCCATAAATGATGTTGCCGTGAATCAAAAAGGTCATTTTGAGCTGTTTCTGCCCAACGGTACATACAATTTTAGCGTCAATGCCGGTGACCAACAGCTCGTCAAGCAGGTAAAGGTTGGTCCGGACGAACCAAAAGAACTTGAGTTTCAAATGAATCTTAATGGTAATGGCGCTGCGCTCTGATGATACGTAAGCTGGCCCGTAAACTACGTCAAGTATTTCTATCTGTGGTTAGCAAATTAGAAAATCTAGACAATCATATCCCTCCATGGGTAAAAACTGGTGTCATAATAGTTATATTAGGGATGATTTTGGGCGCGTTTATTTACTTTGTGCGCCACCATTCTTTGTCAGTTCTGCAGCCCGATGGTTTAATTGCTCGCCGCCAGTTACGGTTGCTGCTGTTTGCTGGACTACTAAGCCTGGTGGTCGTTATACCGGTCTTCTTTATGACATTTTACTTTGCCTGGAAATATCGTGAAGCCAACACAAAAGCTACCTATAAGCCAGATGACGACCATAGTCGAACTGCCGAAGCTATTTGGTGGGGAGTTCCGCTTATATTAATAGTCATTCTGTCGGTGGTGACATGGACAAGCTCTCATAGCCTAGATCCTTTCCGGCCAATCGACTCCAGCCAAAAGCCCCTAACAATTCAGGTGGTGGCATTGCAGTGGAAGTGGCTATTTATATATCCCGATCAGCAAATAGCGACCGTCAACTATGTAAACATACCAGAAAAAACACCAATCAATTTCAAGATTACCTCTGATGCACCCATGAACTCCTTCTGGGTCCCCAAGCTCGGCGGGCAAGTCTATGCTATGAGCGGTATGTCTACCGAGTTACATTTACTGGCTGATAAAACCGGTGTCTTCCCCGGCGTGTCCGCGAATATAAGTGGTGAGGGTTTTTCGAGTATGAATTTTGATGTTACTTCCCTCTCACAGTCAGAATTTGAGGCCTGGACCAAAACTGCACCACAAACTTATGCCGCCCTGAATTTGGCATCTTATGATGAACTCGCCAAACCGAGTCTACACAACCCGCCCACCACGTATCGTTTAGAATTTGCAGGTTTGTATAATGAAGTCGTAATGAAGTACATGAACCCCAACATGCATGATTCAACAAGTGAACACGCTCAAGAGCATGTTGATTACAGCCAACCCGGAGCACCACAATGATAGGGGTACTGAGCTTGTTCGGACACGCCAATGGGCAGTTTGATCCTTTCATTTTCGGAGCCCAAGCCTCAATGGTGCTTGGAGCCCTAGCAATTGTTTTTCTAATTACATACCTCAAGAGATGGACGTGGCTGTGGAAAGAATGGCTAACGAGTCTCGACCCCAAACGAATCGGGGTGATGTATATCATCGTTGCCGTGGTGATGTTATTGCGAGGCGTGGCTGACGCTCTTATGATGCGCGGACAGCAAGCCTTATCGGCGGGAGCCAATCATGGCTTTTTAGATGGCGACCACTTCCAGCAAGTCTTTACGGCCCATGGCACGATTATGATTTTCTTTGTGGCCATGGGCCTCATGTTCGGCCTCATAAACCTGGTCGTCCCGCTCATGATTGGCTCCCGTGATGTGGCCTTTCCTTTTCTTAACTCTACCAGCTTCTGGTTGTACGTAGCCGGCGCTATCCTCATAAACTTTTCTTTGTTGTTTGGTGGCAGTTTTGCGGCCACTGGCTGGCTGGCGTATCCGCCACTGTCAGAGTTAGCTTACAGCCCTGGCCCGGGTGTCAATTACTGGATTTGGAGTATTCAGATAGCCGGTATCGGCAGCTTACTTTCTGGTATAAACTTTTTGGTGACAATCTTAAAACTGCGCCGACCTGGCATGACGCTCATGAAGATGCCAATGTTTTGCTGGAGTGTGTTGGGCAGCATGTTGCTAGTGGTCTTTGCGTTTCCAATCCTTACCGTTACCCTGGCTTTGCTGTTTTTGGACCGATCGTTTGGCATGCACTTCTTTACCTCTTTTGGCGGCGGCAACGCCATGATGTACGTCAACATGATTTGGGCCTGGGGACACCCCGAAGTCTACATCTTAATTCTGCCGGCCTTTGGTATCTTTAGTGAAGTCGTCGCAACCTTCTCAAAAAAACGACTGTTTGGCTATACCAGTATGGTCTGGGCAATTGGCGCCATCACCTTTCTTTCATTTGTCGTCTGGCTACACCACTTCTTTACAATGGGAGCCGGTGCCAATGTTAACGCCTTCTTTGGGGTTATGACTATGGTGATTGCTGTACCAACCGGCGTTAAGGTGTTCAACTGGCTATTTACAATGAAAAACGGACGGATACGCTTCACTACACCAATGCTGTGGTTTTTGGGCTTTGTGGTTACCTTTACGATTGGTGGCGTGGCTGGTGTGATGATGGCCGTCCCAGCTATAGACTTCCAGGTACACAATAGTCTGTTTTTGGTTGCTCATTTCCACACCATGATTATCGGTGGTGTTGTCTTTGGCTACTTTGCCGGTATCACCTATTGGTTTCCAAAGGTGTTTGGTTTTAAACTGAACGAACGCTTTGGGCGCTACGCCTTTTGGTGCTGGTTTTTCGGATTTTTGTTAGCGTTCGTACCACTGTATATCCTTGGGTTGATGGGCGCCACCCGGCGACTCGATCATTATGAAGCCTCTATGGGATGGCAGCCCTTATTTATTGTGGCCGGCATCGGTGTGCTGGTGATAGCGTTGGGAATAGGTTTTCAGATCTTGCAATTTACGGTTAGTATCCTGCGGCGCAGTGAGTACAAAGACACCACCGGCGACCCTTGGGACGGACGGACCCTGGAGTGGTCAACGCCATCACCAGCACCAATCTATAACTTTGCCCTTTTGACGCCAGTAAAGAGTCGTGATGCTTTCTGGGCAACCAAAACTTCGTCACACCCCACTGTTAAATCCAAGAATCCACCCACTTATACAGCCATTACCTTGCCAAAGAACAGTGGCGCCGGCTTGGTGCTCGGTATTCTGGCGCTTGGGCTGGGCATGGCCTTGGTTTGGGAATACTGGATACTGGCGTCAATTAGTCTTATTGCTATTACCGTCGTTATCATTGTCCACACAACCAACCCCGAGCAAGAATATACACTGTCAGCCGAGCAGGTTGCCAACATCGAAAAGCGGAGGTCCTACTCATGAACGACCGAAGTAATTCTGCGTTTGGCTTTTGGGTATACCTCATGACTGACTGCGTGCTATTTGCCACCCTGTTTGCAGCCTATGCCGTCTTGCATAACAACACAAATGGCGGCCCCAATGCCGCCGATCTGTTTAGCCTGCGGTACGTTTTGGTAGAAACGTTATTGCTGCTAACCAGCAGCTTTACCATTGGTTTAGCAGCGCTAGCCGTCGACGCCCGCAAGCGGCGGACAGCTCTTACCTGGCTATCAACTACGTTCATTTTGGGCACGGCTTTTGTTGCCCTGGAGGTGCACGAGTTCCAACACTTAATCCATGAGGGTAATGGACCAGGCCGAAGCGCCTTTTTGTCATCGTATTTTACGTTAGTCGGGACGCATGGCTTACACATCCTGATTGGCTTAACCTGGATGATAGTGTTGACAATTATCGTGCTCAAACGCGGTCTTAACGACACCAACAGCCGACAGCTGGGCCTCTTGAGTATGTTCTGGCATTTTCTTGATGTTATCTGGATATTTATCTTCACGATTGTCTATTTGTTGGGAGTTTCGCGGTGAAACGACAACATACTTACGCACTTGGCTTCTTGCTGGCAGTTTTCTTAACAGTCGAAAGTTACCTAATTGTCAGTCGCTCCCTGCTCCACGGCAGTTTATTAATTGCCACCTTGGTAATTATGGCAGCCATCCAGCTGTATATTCAGCTATTCTTATTCTTACATTTGAACGAAGAAAAACACCCCCGTTGGCGCTTAACTGCCCTCCTATTTATGCTCATGGTCGTGGGCATCCTGGTATTTGGTACGCTGTGGATTATGAAAAGTCTCGACTATCGACACCCAACTCTTCCGTCTGACGAATCAATCATCAAGGACGAGGGAGCCCACCAATAATTCGCGATTACTACAACTTAACGAAGCCCGGAATTATTTACGGCAATCTTATGACCACACTAGCTGGTTTTTTGTTAGCCTCGGCCTGGCATATTCCAGTCGTCCTGTTACTGGCTACTCTCACTGGTACAGCTCTGGTGATAGCCGCCGGCTGCGTTTTTAATAATTACATGGATCGTGACATCGACAAGCACATGCGCCGCACCAGAAACCGAGCCTTGGTCACTGGTGTGATAAGCCCTCAACAAGCCCTGCGCTTTGGTATCGGGTTAGCACTACTCGGTTTATTAATCCTGGCTAGCTTCGTCAATATGGTAGTAGTTGTGATTGGTCTTATTGGCCTGATTGATTACGTGGTGGTCTACGGTTTATTCAAGCGTCACTCGCCAGTTGGTACGGTTGTGGGTAGTATCGCCGGGGCTATGCCCATCGTGGCCGGTTACTGTGCGGTCACCGGTAAGTTTGATATCGGCTCATTTATTTTATTTATGATCTTAGCCAGCTGGCAGATGCCCCACTTTTACGCTATCGCCATCTTCCGTCGCCGGGAATACACCGCCGCTGGCGTACCCGTATTGCCGGTCAAACGCAGTATTCGCCTCACTAAAATCTACATATTGGCTTACATTGCCTTGTTTATTGTCTCTGAGGCCCTGTTGATGCTATTTGGTTTTACGGGCGTTATTTACCTATTAATTGTGACCACTATGGGATTTTTGTGGCTGTGGCGCGCTATGCAAGGCTTCGAGACTGACAATGATACCGGCTGGGCCCGCGGAATCTTTAAATTCTCGTTAAATGTCCTCGTAGTAACCTCGGTGATGATTGCCCTTGGCGGCATCTTACCGTAATTCAGAAGTGTTCGCGAATGTGTGTCATGCTGTAATGCCAGTCGGCATCAGTTTTCTTATGCGGGTTAAAGATTTTTTCGGGATCAAATATGTGTTTGGTTTCTTTAAAGAGTTTTGTCATGGTGCGGCCATACATTTGTTCTATCCAGGGGCCGCGAATCATACCATCATTGTGCTCCCCACTTAAGCTCCCACCGTATTTTAGAACTAATTCATTTACTTCGCGCATGGCTGGCTGTAATTTGCGCCGCTCGCTGCTTTCTTCGATCTTCATCAACGGAATAACATGAAAGTTGCCATCACCCATGTGCCCCGCCACCGTGGCTAACAATTTGTATTTATTGATGATGGTGCGCAATTTGGGTAAAAATTCTGGCAGAAATTCGGGATTTACCACCAGATCGTCAATAAATGGTGCGGTGTGTTTGTCGTGAACTTTTTTGCGTAGCAAATTGAAACTTTCGCGGCGCATTATCCAAAACTTTTTAGCCTTGGCTTCGGTCTCATCTTCTTCGAACAATGCTTGGTGGCCAAACTCTTTTAGGTCAGTCCGCATAGCATGCACCCGTTCGGCCACTTCCTCTGGCGTGCTGCCGTTAAACTCGACCAGCAATACCATTTTGGGTATACCGCGGAACAGCTTAAAGGCGTCTGGTATCAACTGCAGGCCGAGTTTAATCATCCCCCACCAGCCCAGTGTTTGATGGAAGTAATAAAAGAGCTTAAAGCTAAGCATCAAGGTGTAGTTGTCGAAGCCCTCAAACGTAGCCGGATTATGAGTTAGGACCTTATTAATGACCGCTCCCAGGTTATCGGTGTTTCGCAAAAATACCACTAGCGTTCCTGAATTTTGCGGCTTCGGTACAAGTCTAAAATGAATGTCGGTAACTAAGCCAAGCGTACCCTGGGAACCAATGATCACCTGTGTCAGATCAAATACCTGTCGTTCGCGATCCCAAACATTCCACAGGTGATAGGCGGTTGAATCCTTGCTGACATGTGGGCGAGCTGCCTTAATAACATCGTAGTTTTTATCTAGTAACTTAAACAATTCACTGTATAACCGACCCTCGAAGTCTTTTTGACGCATTTTGGCATTCAGTTCTTTTTTGTTGAGTGGCTTAACGGTGTAGGTTTTGCCATCGGCCAACACCACTTCGAGCTCAGTAACAAATTTTTCGGTTTTTCCGTGCTGTAGGGACTTCTCGCCTCCGGAGTTGTTAGCCACCATGCCTCCAACCGTACAGAGATCGCGACTAGCTGGATAACACGGGAGTAGAGCGTCATGTTTGAAAGTTTCTTTTTCGAAGTCCCGGTAAAATACACCTGGCTGAGTGTGGGCTGCCGTTTTGCTGACAGACCGAACATCGGTAAAGTACTTTTTAAAATCCACCAGAACGGATTCGGTAATAGCTGCGCCAGACATATCGGTGCCGGCACTACGAGCAGTTATAGAAAGATTTCGCATGGTTTTTTTATGCTTGTTGACAGTTTTAACTAAGCGAACGACATCTTGGGTGTCTTTAGGTGCTACAACTACTTGGGGTACAAGCTCAAACAGCGAAGCATCGTGGCTAAAGAGGTCGCGGGTTTCGGTACTGGTGTCGACATCTCCAGCAAAGCCAGCCGCTTGCAGGTCGGTGATAAAGCCATCCATATAGATTAAGCTTAACAGATATCGGGCATTTGCATAAGCGGTATGCTACGATATTACAGATACGATGAGTAAAAAGCAGATTGTAATTGTTGGTGCGGGGTTTGCGGGTATGCAGACCGCTCTCAAACTTGCGGGTGACGAGCATGTAGCGGTAACGCTCATTAATGATCATCCGGACTTCCGCTATTACCCAAGTTTATACCGTACGGCCACGGGCGGGCGTCGCATACTCTCTAGTATCCCCATTCGTGAGATACTAGCCGAAAAAGATGTGACGTTCATTCAAGATAGTGTTGTTGGCTTAGATCGCAAGGCACAAACCGTGACCACCTCGAGTAAGCAAGTTATTCGATACAACGCCTTGGTATTAGCGCTTGGCGTTAAGACAAATTATTTTGGCATTAAGGGCTTGAAAGAATTTTCTTACGGTGTGAAGACCCCCGACGATGCCGAACGCCTCAAGCAACACCTGCATCAGCAGATGATTGACGATAATCGTTTAGACCTTAATTATGTAGTAATCGGTGGTGGTCCAACTGGTTTAGAGCTGGCTGGCTTTTTGCCAACCTACCTGCAGCATGTTGCGGGACAACACGGCATACCCCACAAACGCATCCACGTCGACCTGGTGGAGGCCGCGCCGCGGCTGGTGCCTAAGATGCCCAAAGACATGTCCCGAGCCGTGGCGCGGCATCTGCGGCGGTTGGGCGTCAAGTTATACCTCGGCAAAGTGGTTCAAGCCCAAACCGCCGATGCCCTTATGATTAATGACAAGCGGATATCCAGCCATACCGTCATTTGGACGGCCGGAATGGCGAATAGTAGTTTTTATAAAGATAATGATTTTCAGTTGGCCGATAATGGGCGCGTACGGGTTGACCAATTTTTGCAGGCCGAACGCGGCATTTACGTGATTGGCGATAACGCCGACACTCCATTTAGTGGGATGGCCCAAACTGCCATTTATGACGGTAAGTTTGTTGCGCATAACCTCAAACGAATCGCTCGCAGCCAAGATCCCGAACCATACGTGGCCAAACGGCCGGTCTATGTATTCCCAGCTGGGCCCAACTGGGCGGCCGTCTTATGGGGAAAGTTTCGCGTCAATGGTTGGCTCGGCTGGCGTCTGCGCCGAGCCAGCGACCTGATTGGTTATCACGACTTCGAGCCCTGGCAACAGGCCAGCCGCCGTTGGGCCCAAGAAGACAACAGCGAAGAATCCTGCCCTATTTGCTCGGTTTAGTCCGAGATTGCGCAGCTGACTGCTGGATACGCCACTTCTCGATAGCCGCATGATTGCCACTCAGCAGAACTGCCGGCACTTTCTTGCCTCGAAAATCCTCTGGACGAGTGTATTGCGGAAATTCTAACGTAGTGCCATCACTAAAGCTTTCGATCTCAGCACTGGTCTCGCCCCCCAGCACACCAGGGATTAAACGCACCACACCATCTATTAACGTCATGGCGGGTAACTCTCCGCCGGTTAAGACATAGTCACCGACCGAAATCTGTTCGTCGACTATATCAGTAATGCGTTCGTCATAACCCTCATACCGGGCACATATAATAATTAAGCCTTGTTGAACATCGGCCAAACGTTGTAGCGTAGCCTGCTTTAACTGCACTCCTCGTGGCGTCATTAATATCACACGAGCCTCAGGATCTTGGCTTTTAGCCTTCTCGACGGCCGCAAACAGTGGCTCGGGCTTCAAAAGCATGCCGTCACCACCACCATACGGCGTATCGTCAACTGTTTTACGTGGACCAATGCCAAACTTACGCAAGTCCACATAGCTAATTTCAACCAGCTTTTTGTCTTGGGCCTTAAACAACATACTGACGTTGAGAACGCCAGGGAACATCTCTGGGAATAAACTTATCACTTGAATTTTCATGCAATTATATTCTACAATGTTTTTCACCATGAGTGAAGCCCTCCAAGCACAACTTGATAACGAAAATTTCCTACTGGTTGTTACTCAACAACAACCGGGTATCTCGGCTTTGGGTCGGATTCTTGATATGGAAGTTCCGCAAGAAATTGAGTATTTAGAGCAGCTGGTCAACGACGCCATCATCACACCAGTAGAAGCTGCGAACCTGTGGCTCGGCGTTCACTACCGTTAGGTGTTCCGTCTAGTTACCCTAGAGGTCGAGATCGTCGAGATCTTCTAGCTCTTTGCGGGTCTTGCTAATAACGTCACTGGTATCATCGTCGCTATTCGTGGTAACGTCGTCTTCGTCCCGCAGCTCATCAAGGTCGCTCGACTTGTTACGTGTCGTGGTGTCTTCGTCAGATTCGGTAGCTACGTCTTCTGGCTCTGCGGTTATAGATTCGTTGCTTGCTTCATCACGTTTTTTGGCAGCTTTTTGGGGCTTGCCGTCTTCTGAACGAGAGTGAGAATCATCACCATCGCCATTTACATCTATAATCTTAAGGTTGTAGCGGGCGTCATTTTTGGTACCAAGCGCTCGTAGTAAGGTTCGGAGACTCTGTGCGGTTGCACCGCGCTTACCAATGACACGGCCAAGGTCTTCGGCATCAACCGTGAGTTCTAATAACACACCTTTTTCGTCAATTCGACGCTCGACTTTGACGGCTTCAGGCTTGCCCACCAGTGATTTGACGATAAATTCTATAAATTGTTGGTCTATGGTCGCGCTCACGGCAATTCCTCCCGTTACGGTTATGCGGTAATTTCAGTATAGCAAACTTTAGGCGTCTGCTGCTGGGGCTTCGGTTTCTGTTGACTCAGCAGGGGCTTCGGCAGCCTCGGCTGGAGTAGATTCCTCTGCAGCTGCCTCATCAGCAACCTCTGGCTCTGCTTCGGCAGCAGGTTCAGCAGGGGCAGCGGCTTCGGCTGGTTGGTTCTTGCGTAGTTTGTCTGGGTTACGAGTGGTGCGAGACTTTTCGTCGGCCAATTGCACCCATTTAGGTAGTTTAACACCTTCGGATTTCAATAAACGGGCAACCCGATCAGATGGTTGGGCGCCGTGTTCTAAGTAAAAACTAACCTTTTCTTTGTCCACAACAACTTCTTTAGTGTGTGGGTTGTAGTGTCCAAGTGAAGCGACAACTTTTCCGCTCGTTGGCGTTACGCGAGCATCCTGAACCACAACACGAAATTGGGCGTGACCTTTGCGGCCGGTTCGTTGCATTCGAATAGTTAACATATCTGCGATATTTTACAGATAAGCGCCTCTGTTGTCAACTGTTATACTTCTTTAACGCTTGTGTGGCAGCAGCAACTTGGGCAGATTGTTTACTTGGACCAACGCCCTTGCCTTGCATTTCACCATCGACAAAGATGCCAACCGTAAAGGTTTTGTCGTGGTCAGGCCCTTCTTCGCTGATAACTTTATAAACTGGCGTGAAGTTCTCTTTGCTTTGCACGAGTTCCTGCAGGCGGGACTTGGGATCCATCCAGGACCCGGTTTTTAAGATCTCATCAAACGTCGATAGAATGCTCTCGTGAATAAAACGCTTTGCCGTCTCGTAACCCTGGTCAAGATATAACGCGCCAATGACTGCCTCGTAGCAGTTGGCGAGAATTTGGGCTCTGGCCCGCTCGGTACCACGCTTTTCACCCCGACTTAAGCGCAGTAAGGGCTCGAACTCAAACCGACTAGCCGCCGCGCTAATACTTTCTGTACGCACCAGCGCACTCCGCCAGTTTGTCAGAATCCCCTCGGGTTCTTCGTAATTGCCGTATAGATATTCGGTGACTACTAGCTCCAGAACTGCATCACCTAAGAATTCTAGGCGCTCGTTATGTTCTTTGACCGTTTTGCGATGCTCGTTCACATACGAACGGTGCGTGAACGCGGTGACTAGTATATCTAACTTATTAAAGGTCACACCGAGTTTATTCTGAGCAAAGTCGCTGTATGGTTTGGTTTGCATGGCTACAGTTTAGAGTCTCGTATCTTTTTGAGGGCTAACAGAATGATCTTGCCGATGTCTTCGTACTCAATCTTATCCAGGGCGTCAGAGGCCTTAAACCACTTAATACCGTTCATCCAATCTTCTGGTTTGGTGGCATCGGTATCACCCAGCGCCTCGACTAAGAAAATGTCAGTTGTCATTAACACCAGACTTTGTTGGCGGCGATATCGAAAATTAATTTTGCCGAGCCAGTTGTACATTTTGACATCCGTCAGGCCGGTTTCTTCACCAATTTCGCGCTGAGCAGTTTCTTTGGCGGTCTCACCTTCTTCGATGTGACCCTTAGGAATTGTCCAGCGGTCTTTGGCATCTTGAATTAATAAGATTTCAATCTCTTTATTCTTGGGGCTGTGGCGAAACACGATACCACCTGCGGTAGGTTCGCGCACCACTTCACTAATGGCCGGACGGCGCCGGTGGGCGAATTTGCGAAATCCTTGGATTGGTTTAGGCCTTTTCATGGGGTTCTTCCTCTGATGGTGAAGCTGTCGGCGGCTTGCCGTGCTTGTCTTCTTCTTGGCGTAAAACCGTACCTAATACACCATTGATAAATTTTGATGAGTTGTCACCGCCAAATGCTTTGGCGAGCTCTACAGCTTCGTTAATAACTACTTTGGGTGGAACATCTTTGTTAAATAGAAGCTCATAGACACCGATGCGCAGGACGATACGGTCCATGCGGGCAATCTGATCAATTGGCCATTCTGGCGCAACTGGCTGTAATACGGCATCAAGTTCAGATTGTTTGGCATCTATACCATGGACTAACAGCTCTATAAACTCACGGTCATCGACCATGTCCTGATAACGCGAAATATTACGTTTTAAGACTTTGTCGAGTTTAAAGCTGGTATCCTGGCACTCACGCCGAAAATCTTGTTCGTACAGCGTTTGCAGTGCGATGATGCGGCCAAGGTGTCGGTTGGATGCCATAGAATTGTTAAATCTTCCGTTTAATGCGTATTGCTACTAGCTTCTATTATACGCTTTTCTGTTATGGTTTTTGTTGATTGATTAAGCTTTTTTACCAGTTTCTTTACTGGTGGTCCGGGCTTTGACCGGAGATTTTGCATTAACAGCCCGGGCGAGTTTGAGCGTCAAATGACTGCGGCGCGAGCCGGTGCGTCGGGGGCTGGTGCGTTTTTTGGGCTTACCCATATGTAAACAACTCTCCTATCTTAGACGTATGGTCTGAAATTTAACTGATGATTTGTGGTTATTATAACCACTTTACAGAGAAAGCTCAAGCATTCGTAAATTTGCAATCAAACGACTACGAAGTTGACTAGTTTGCCAGGCACGTAAATAGTCTTTTTAACCTCTTTGCCGTCGAGATGCTTGAGTACATTTTCGTCAGCTTTGGCTGCTTTGGTAACTGCAACCTCGTCGCTATCAGTTGGCAATGTTAGGGTTGCCCGAACTTTGCCATTAACCTGCACGACAACAGTTATGCTGTCACTAGCTAAGTAGGTCTCATCAAACGCCGGCCAGTCACTCGTATGAATTGACGTCTTGTGCCCCATTTGATGCCACAGTTCTTCGCTAATATGGGGCGCAAACGGTGCTAAGATTTGCAGCAAGGCCCCGATCGCCGACTGCCAGGCCGCCGACTTCAGCGACACATCTGTTTTTAGCTTATATAAGGTGTTGACGTATTCCATCTCGGCGGCGATAGCCGTGTTAAAGCCCAGGTCTTCTAGGTCTTTACTAACCTTATATACCGCCCGGTGTTGAGCCTGCACCACTGCATGTTCTTTTGAGGCGTGACTAGCGTTGGTGTCTTTTGCTTCAATAGTTTCTTGTGTCAGTGTCCACACACGTTGCAAAAACCGAAAAGCTCCACCCATGCCTTCTACGCTCCAGGCAGCCATCTGGTTCCATGGACCGATAAATAACTCCATGATGCGAGTGGCATCAGCGCCATAACCTTGCTCAATCAAGCCATCGGGCTCGATAGTATTGCCCTTGCTCTTGCTCATTTTTTGGCCATCGGGGGCCAGAATCATACCTTGATTGCGTAGCGTTCGGAAAGGCTCAGTAAAGCTAATGAGCCCCTCATCATACATAACCTTGGTCCAAAACCGCGCATACAACAGATGCATGACCGCGTGCTCGGCGCCGCCGATATAGTCATCAACTGGTAGCCAGTATTGGGCTTTTTGCTTGTCAAAGGCTGCTTTAGCATTGTGGGGGTCTGCAAATCTTAGGAAGTACCAGCTACTGCAAGCAAACCCATCCATAGTGTCGGTTTCTCTTTGCGCCTTGCCACCACACTTTGGACAGGTGGTATTCACAAACTCGGGCACATTAGCGAGCGGTGAGCGACCATCACCACTTGGCTCATAGCTTTTTATGTCTGGTAGTACGACTGGCAAATCTTGGTCAGGTACAGCCACGGCGCCATCTTTAGGACAGTGAATGATGGGAATCGGCGCGCCCCAATAGCGTTGCCGACTAATCAGCCAGTCCCGGATTTTATAATTGACCTGCTCGCGAGCCTGTCGATCCTTTGACAACCATTTTGTTATTTTCTCGCGCGCCTCAGACGAGGCTAAGCCATCGAAGTTACCAGAGTTTATTAACACCCCCTCGCCTGTGAAACAATATTCTTTGTTTTTAACCTTTTCGGCTTCGGATGGATCAGATGGAACAACCGACACTTTAGCCGGAATATTAAATTTCTCAATAAACTCAAAGTCGCGTTCATCGTGAATATCGCCAAAGATTGCGCCTGTACCATAATTACCCAGCACAAAATCACCAATCCAGATTGGCAGTTTTTCATCATTAGCCGGGTTGACGGCATAGGCTCCCGTGAAAACCCCTGTCTTTTCTTTTTCGGTTTCTTGTCGCTCAATGTCACTCTTGGTTTTGGTCCGGGCCACGTAGTTCTCGACGGCGGCTTGTTGCTCTTGGGTGGTAAGCCGGACCACTAACTCGTGTTCGGGAGCCAACACCAGGAAAGCGCCACTAAATAAGGTGTCGATACGGGTGGTGAAAACTGTGATTGTTTCTTTAGAATCGACAACTTTAAAGTCCACCTCGGCCCCGACGCTTCGACCAATCCAGTTACGCTGCATGGCCTTGATGGCATCTGACCAGTTAAGGTCGTCTAAATCCGCCAACAACCTGTCGGCATACTCCGTAATCTTAAAGAACCACTGTTTGAGAGCTTTCTTCTCGACATCATTGCCGCAGCGCCAACACTTACCAGCCTCGACTTGCTCGTTGGCCAGTACGGTTTTGTCGTGAGGGCACCACCATTGCAGACTTTCTTGCTGATAGGCCAAGCCCCGTTTAAATAACAGCAAAAAGAACCATTGCGTCCACTTGTAATAATTGGGGTCAGTGCTATCAATTTCGCGAGTCCAGTCATAACTAAAGCCCATCTGCATGAGCTGTTTCTTAAATTTGGTCGTATTTTGGTCGACGGCTTGTCGGGGGCTCATGCCGGTTTTGATAGCGTAGTTTTCGGCCGGCAAGCCAAAGGCGTCCCATCCCATGGGATGCAGCACATTAAAGCCGCGCATACGATTGTAACGAGCGATTGCGTCACCAATCGTATAGTTCCTGACATGACCAACGTGCATGGCCGCGCCGCTGGGATAGGGGAAGTACTCTAGTACATAGCGTTTGGGCTTTTGGCTGTCATCACTGGCGCGGTAAATACCCTGCTCTTCCCAGGTGTGCTGCCACTTGGACTCAATCTGTTTTGGATTATAGCGTTTCATCGGCTTCATTATACGGGGTAGCGTCGGCTTTAACCAGATTATGCAACACTTTAGAACTTAGGCTCGTACGATCTACGCGTGGCGCTACTCGCGCAATCTCGGCTTGCGTTATTTTATGAGCATTCATTTTAGGTAGCGATGTGTCATCCAACTTGGCGTGTACCTTTTTGCCCGGTGTAAAAACCACGCCCTTTTTAGCTAAAGAATTCCCTCTGGTGCCTGTATTAATTTTAACGAGATCAAGTGTGAAATAGTTTTGAAACCGAGCACTGATTCGATCTACAACCGTTTCTGCAATACGAGCATTGAGCGGATAGCCCGGAGCATTCTGGAACGATTCACGAATATCGCCAATAGAGACCACACCCTCGGTGCTAACATGGCCAATTAATGCACACTCTAAAACCAGGGCTTCGTGCGGAGTTAAAACAGTACCTATTTCCTCCGCACCCACACGTACACTGCCAGAAGCAAAGTCTTGGTGTAGCCACCCCTCGACTTCGTTATTAGCAACCCACACCAACGGGCTGGCGGCACCTTCAATAAGAGTAGGATGATATGTCATACTTTTGTAATATACCTTAGTTTTTGTCAAAAGTCAGGGCTGATGGCTGTATGTACCTCTTGCACCAGGCGGCAAGTTGAGGAGCTGGCTGACTGTAACAAACTGATATTTGGTTTTTAGGTGGTCGAGTATTTGCGGCAGGGCTTTAGTGGTGGAGTTCCAAATGTCATGCAAAATTATGATTGAGCCAGGCTTAATCTGCGCATCAATCGTCGCCATCAACTGGGCCGGGTCGGTTACCGACCAATCTTTGGGGTCGACATTCCACAACACAAAGGGCATGTGAACATTTGCTAACACCTGAGGATTGGTTGCCTCATAGGGGGGCCGGAAGTATTTTGGCGCCGGTAAGCCAATGCTGGTGATAGCTTGTTGCGTCTGATCGATTTGTTGGTGGATTTGCTCAGGGTTCAAGTTATTGAAATTGGGGTGACTCCAACTATGGTTTGCGATCTCCATGCCTTCTTCATGCATTTGTTTGAGTAATTGAGCGCTAGGGGCAACCCGGGTGCCGACAACAAAGAAGGTGGCCTTAGCGTTGGCGGCCCGCAACTCGTTGAACACCGTCGGTGTGGTTAGCGGATTTGGACCGTCATCAAAGGTCAAGGCCACGCACGCTACCTGGTGACAGTCGGGCCCGGGTTGCCCCACTACTGCCTGGATAGCCGTCTGGGCAGTCGCGGTGACAGTTGGCTGCAACACATTAAAAGAAACGCTATTGGGTGGGGACACGCTACCTGCAGTACGCGACGAACCCACCGCCATGTGGCTGGATAGCGGTCCACGCATGCCTATGGTCACAAACAAGGCAGCCGTAACTATGGATGTAGCCGATTTATTCATACCCCAAGACCCTCACGCCTTAGAGTTATAGTGTATCGCGATTACGTCTACTCCACCAGATTGCTGTAAGTATTACAAATGTGTAACTGCTGTTACCCAGTCTGTATGCTTGGCATTTTTGCCTAACTGAGCTTGCTCATACAGCCCATTGAGTTTTTGAGTAATTGGTCCAGCAGTTCCGTTGCCAATCGTGCGTTTATCAACCGATAATATCGGCGTTATGCCGACACTCGAGCCCGAAAAAAACATCTCATCAGCCAAGTACAATTCACTGCGATCAATAGAACGTTCAACGGTTGGAATGCCGGCTTCGCGAGCGAGCGTTAAAATAGTATCCCGTGTAATGCCTTCTAAGATATCGGTAGCCGAGTCGGCAGTAATCAACTCGCCCTTGCGAATCATAAAGAAGTTAGCGACCGTTCCCTCGGCCACATGGCCATGCTCATCAAGGGCAAGCGCGTCATCATAGCCATTTAATATGGCCTCATTTTTCATTAAACTGGCGTTTACATAGCTGCCGTTTACCTTGGCACGGGATGGTATGGCGTTGTCTGAGGTCCGCTGCCACGACGATACACAGACTGTGGCACCCTGCCGCGGCAATAACGTGCCGAGCGGATAGACGTAGGCGCTAAACATATTTTTTAAATTGTGAATCTTGGTTCCTGCCACCAATTCATCTATAAAGACGCTCGCCCGCACCAACACATCCTGCTGTATTTTGTTACGCCTGAGAAGTTCTTGCATAGACTCACTAAACTGCTCAAATGCCCATTCTGGAGCGAACGAATGAAAATCCATAATCTGAGCCGATTTCACTAAGCGGTCGTAGTGATCTCGTAAACGAAACACCAGCAGGCGGTCATTGAGGGCTCGCGCCCCAAACACGGTATAGATGCTCAAACCATATAGGACTGGCGAGCTGGCAATACTGACACGAGCATCTTTAAAGGGCACAAAATCTTTGCCCATCTGAACGATTGAGTTTTCGAGCTGGAACTGTGACATAGCTAAAACTGTTTTAAGTAGTTGGTGGTAAAGATAGTTTGCTGACGTTTTTGTTCGGCAAAACGTTCTTCTGCCAATCGGACGAGCGTACTCACCAGTTCTATGGCTGACACGCCAGCTTTACGCCAGTTATGAGCATACAGGCCACCTGGCAATGGATTTACTTCGTTAAAATAGACTTTTTTTGCTTTGGCATCAATCAGCATATCTACACGGGCAATGCCGCTACATTCTAATGCCCGATACACCGCCAGGCCTAACTGTTCAGCAGAATCGTAGAGATCTTTTGGTAACTCGGCCGGAATCGTACTGTAGCCTTGGGCACCGGCTTTGCCACCAGCCTTGCCGTTTTTACCCTTTTTACCGCCTTGCATATATTTAGTTTCAAAATCAAAGAAATCTTCGGCTTTGAGCATTGGTTCTTCTAGTAGGGCTGGTTTAGGCTCTTTGTTACCCATAATCGGCAACGTGACCTCTCTGAGGTTATTGACGGCTTGCTCGACAATAATTTTATTGTCGTAATGAGCAGCGACTTCTAGGGCATTCATCAACTGAGCCGGGTCGGTCACACGTGTAATACCGATACTAGAACCAAGGTGGGCTGGCTTCACGAATAACGGATAATTCAGAGGTTTGATCTGCTTTAGGACTTCGTTTGGTTGTTGCGCCAGTTGATCTGATGTGAATGCTACCCAGGGGGTGCTTGGAATAGCATTGGCGGCAGTCACCTGTTTGGCCAACACTTTGTCCATGGCAATGACGCTACTAGCCATATCGCAGCCAACATATGGTACTTGAGCAAGATTCAACAATCCCATAAGCTCACCGTCTTCACCATGACTGCCGTGCATCGCCGGAAAGACCACATCGATTTTGCGATACATTTTGCGGCCAGCGAACTGACTGGATTTAACTAGTGTAAGCCCATCATCAAATAACAAATGCACTTTGGGCGCCTTGGCCATAAAAGCGTCAATCTCTCCCGATTGGTACAGTTCAATCTGTTTGAGCTTTTCATCCCAATACCAGTCACCGTTCTTCGATATATAGACCGGCTCAACCCGAAATTGTCCGGATAATTCGAGTGGTTTTATGACACTGGCCAGGGCTGTCACGATTGAGACATCATGTTCGGTGGAGCGTCCGCCAAAGATAACCGCAACAGTTTTCATACTTCTATGGTACTGCTGTATGAGTGGCTTGTCTATACAATTACTGGCGTTTAATTGTAATTATCAGTCCAGTCGTTTTGCATCATTATGACGTCGCCGGCTGCCAAAAATTGATCAAGATTTGTGTAAAATTTGAGCGGCTCGGGCTCAATCTGAATAGTACCAGTGTAGCCCGCCTGCTCCAGCCCTTCGCTAATCCAAGCCGTTACCGAATTATGCATCAGTACTACAATATCTGGCTGAGCTTGGGCAATCAGTTGGCCCATCTGTTTGTGTACGGGTTCTGACTCGGAACCTTGATCAACCAACCCAGGTGTAACGTAAATCTTTCGCCGGGCTTTCAGTTCTTTTAAAAGAGCTGTGCCAGCTTTAACGCCCTCGATATTGCCGTTATAGGTGTCGTCAATAATCCAGGCGTCGTGCAGCGGCCGGGGCTGCATACGGTGTTCGTAGGCAACTGTTTTAGAAACGCCCGCCTCAATTTGCTGCTTGGTTAAGCCCAGATCGTGAGCTATAACAACGGCGGCAACTAACGGACCAATGTGGTGTCGCCCCAACAAGCCACTGTGAAGGCTGTAGTTTGTACTACCTTTACTAACCGTAAAATGGGTGCCGTCAAAATTAACTGACACCTTCGATACCTTCCAGTCACCTAAGCCCATATTGCTATAGGTACGGTACGAATCCTTTTTGAAAGCCTGCAAATCGGGTGATTCACCATTAAAATAGACATTCTTGGCAGGCAAGGCGTGAGCTAATTCCATAATATCTTCTCCGGCAGCAGTGACACTTGGGTAGTGATCAAGATGAGCCGGCGCCAGGCCGGTTATCACCCCGATTGTTGGCTGGGTTGTCTGCACGAACTGAGCGACATCACCCGGCTTGCCTTCGCCGTATTCAATAATTAATACGTCCTCGTCACCATCAAGTTTCTGGGCATAGACGGCGTGAGAACTTGGTACATTTTTGTTAGCGGGGGTTGCGGCCACTCGTTTGCCCTCTGACAAAATAGTCAATAAGAGCTCTTTCATGCTGGTTTTACCATAACTACCAGCTACCGCAATCTTCACCCCTTTATGGGTTTTAAATATCTGTTTAGAAGACTGGATAAGGCGTTTCTCTTTAGGCTTTACAATCAGCAACCGTCCAAGCCAGAGCGGCAACACAACCAAATGCGCCCAAAGCACCGGATATAACAGGTACAAGCCCAAGCCAAGGCCGACAATTGCCAGCGACCGCTGTGTAAAACCAAACGCCATAATAAACACGGCGACAATAATCTGCAGCAGCATGCCGGTTCGCAGGGCGACTAGCAGCAGGCGGGCAGCCTTGGTGGTGTCGAGGCTGCGGCGATGAGCGACGTGTTTAAAGTCTTGGGTTCGCCAAAACCACTTGAGGTATGGGCTCGGCTGGTATTCGGTGCTCTGTAGCATGTACACCAAGGCCACGGGAAAACTTGGCAGGTAGAGGCTTAGCACATCACCCATCTATAAACTCCTTGGTGGCGGTGACCAGCTTCTCTGTCGCCTCGTGGTGAATAAAGTGACCAGCTCCTGGCACTATCAGCAACTGAGAACCTTTAATTTGCTGATGAAAAATGTCACCATAGCGGGCCGGTGTAGCCTCATCATTGCTGCCATACATTAATAAAGTAGGGATGGAGACTTGGGCGGCCTCCTCAGTAACGTCATACGTCACAACATTCTTAAAAGTTTCCTGCAAGTGCTCAGCCACAAATAAATCCGATCCTATGCTTTTATAAGCTCTCTTCTTGAGCTTTGTTTGGACATTTTTGGGCAGAGGCTTAGTGACAACTTTGGCACCTTTTGCCAGTAAGCGCAGGGCTTTCTTGCGGCCGTTGTATTCACTTCGGACGCCGGCTGATGCCAACAGTACTAACTTGTTCGGCTTGAGCAGCTTATTAGCAACTACATCGATTGCAATCGTCCCGCCGTTGGAGTGACCAATAATCACATCTGGCTGAAAGCCAGCTTTCTTGGCAAATGCCGCCACAAATCGAGAGTAGTCGGGTATGTTCCAGGTGCTAGCTGGTGATTGCGTCTTACCAAAACCTGGTAAATCGAGCAGCCACACACAATACCCTGATGATAGGGCCGTTGCCAGTTCCCGGAAGGTATCCCCAGAGTCACCCCAGCCATGCAAAAACAGCAGCGTCTTACCTGCCCCCATCTTGGTGTACCGCGTCAGGAGTCCATCGACAACTATTTGGGAATCAGCATTCATACTCACCCGTTTTCTGCTAATTATTGGCCTTGTTGACTGCTTTGTTGAATCTTGGATTGCAAGTCTTCAATACTGGTCGTGGCATTTGGCAGTTTAGCGTCGATGCTTGTTAGGCCATAGCTGCCAAACAGATCAAGACTGCCTTCGGCTGGTTGTGCCGCGGCGATAAGCTGGCGCCCCCATACGTCTACTGTCATAGTAAAGCTAACTTCTGGTGACGACGCGTAGTCATTTGGGTTAACTGAGTCAAGCTGGGTCAAGCCCATCATACTTCCCAATGAT
The DNA here is from genome assembly GCA_964494415.1 of uncultured Candidatus Saccharibacteria bacterium. Lineage (GTDB taxonomy): Bacteria > Patescibacteriota > Saccharimonadia > Saccharimonadales > OMJO01 > CAZBRC01. The sequence goes on along the minus strand of CAZBRC010000004.1, from coordinate 447 downwards.
TTAAGCGCTGCCACGTAGGCGACTGGCTTGATGGTGACATCATATACATATATCGGTCGATGCCCCTTGATTTCCCGCTTAACTTTGCTGGCATCAAAACTGTAAGCACCATCTTTCTTCATCTGATTAACGACAGCCTGGCGTTGAGCTGCTGGCAGGTTAGCAAACGGTACAACTCCTAAAGCAGCCTGGCTATATAGCTGTCCTTCGGGCGATTTGGGATCTGTTTGAGCTGATTTACCCCACACTCCCTTTACGGCTTTGTAATCGGGAGTTTTGGCATCCTTGTCACTACTCGTAGTTGTGATGTCGGCATAGCGCACAAAGTCTACAAACGGCGTGCCAACACTTTCGGTGGCAACTTTAGAGGTTGTGTTACCGGCTGTCTGTGATATTCGATTAAAACCAACTACCAGGTTCTGCGGTGCGGTCTGCAAACGACTTACT
>CAZBRC010000003.1:0-31251 GCA_964494415.1 uncultured Candidatus Saccharibacteria bacterium | reverse complement strand
AAAGGCGCAATTAATGCAACTGCGAGCTCTCCTATTGAAAAAGTGGCACCAGGCGTTATTTTCCGTCAGCCAGTTAATCAGCCAATGCAAACCGGTATCAAGGCAATTGACTCCATGGTCCCAGTTGGCCGTGGTCAACGTGAATTAATCATCGGTGACCGTCAAACTGGTAAAACAGCTATCGCTATCGACGCTATCATTAACCAAAAAGGTACAGGTGTTAAATGTATCTATGTGGCAATCGGTCAAAAAGCGTCGTCTGTTGCTGCCGTTGTTCGTAAACTCGAAGAACACGATGCACTGAAACACACCATCGTTGTTGCCGCTACTGCATCTGACCCAGCTGCTATGCTTTATATTGCTGCATACGCCGGTTGTGCCATGGGTGAATACTTCCGTGATAACAAGCAACACGCTCTCATCATTTACGATGACCTATCAAAGCACGCTGCTGCCTATCGTCAGATGTCTTTGCTCTTACGACGTCCACCTGGCCGCGAAGCCTACCCGGGTGATGTGTTCTACCTACACTCTCGTCTGCTAGAGCGAGCCGCCAAACTGAGCGATGACCTTGGCGCCGGTAGTTTAACGGCTCTGCCTATCATCGAAACGCAAGCCGGTGACATTAGTGCCTACATCCCGACCAACGTAATTTCTATCACTGATGGTCAGATCTTCATGGAAACCAACCTGTTCTATCAGGGTATCCGACCAGCCATCTCGGTGGGGCTGTCGGTCTCTCGTGTTGGTGGAAACGCCCAAACCAAAGCCGTCAAAAGTGTGGCCAAGTCCCTGCGCTTGGAGCTAGCCCAGTTCCGTGAGTTGGCAGCCTTTAGCCAGTTCTCAACCGACCTCGATGCTGACACTCGTCATCGGATTGAACGTGGACAACGCCTAACCGAGCTACTCAAACAGCCCCAGTACAGCCCATACGCCGTCTGGCAAATGTACGCCATTCTGCATGCTGCGGTAAGCGGCTGCTTTGACACCGTACCACTCGACAAAGTAAAGGTTGTAGAAGCTAACTTGCTGCGTGAGCTTAAACAAAACGATGCCGCTCTCACCAAAGAGCTCGACAGTGGCAACGAGCCAAGCGACAAGGTAAAAGACAAGATCGAAAAGCTGGCCAATAAAATTGCTGACAGCTACAAACCAGCCGAACAGAAAGCAGGAGCCAAGTAGTGACCGGTAAGCCAGAAGCTATCGAACTTGCCAGCGACTATATTAGCCGCTCACGTTTAGATATGTCTTCTCGTCCCCGAACTGGTGCACCCCATGTTTCAGAAGAGCTTACTGTTACCTACCCGACCGGCGGCACAGCTACCATCCCCGAAGACGCTCGTCTGGTGTTGCGGGCGGAAGGGTTGTTGCCAGATAAACTAGATTGGTCCGACGAGCGCAACTTTGCCGAAGCCATGTTTGTGCTGGGCGCAGCTATTGGTGTGGCTCAAGAGCGGCGGGGTATGATACAAGAAGTTGCACCCCAGATACATGAACTGGCAGAACGTGCCCTTGGCGCGAGCGAGGTTACACGTGGCTAGTACGACTGCGCTCAAGCGGCGGATTGGTTCGGTTAAGAACACCCGCCAAATCACTAAAGCTATGGAGCTGGTGGCTGCCAGTAAAATGCGTAAAGCCCAAGAACATGCCGCGCGCGGCCGCGTCTACCGTGAGGCCGCCTATTCTTTACTAACACGCCTCAGCAAAATTACCGAAGTCGAGGAACACCCGTTATTCGTCAAACGAACCATCAAGACCCGTTTGTACGTGCCAATTACCAGTAACGGCACCTTGGCTGGTGCCTACAATGCCAACATCCTGCGTATGTTCACCAGAGCCATTAAGGAAGACCAAGCCAATGGCATTAAGATTCAGGTTATAGCCATCGGTAAACAGGGCGCCCGCTTTGTCCGCCGCCTTAAAGGTGTTGACTTGATTGCTGCCTACACCGAGTTGCCCGATCAACCTACCGCCAATGATGTGCGCCCAATTTTGACGTCTATTGTCGAACTCTACCGCACTGCCCATGTAGATCAAGTGCAACTAGAGTACACCGAGTTTAAGTCTAATCTGGTACAAACAGCTACCTCACTCGCGCTCTTACCTGCCCGTTTCGAAGAGCTACAAGATGTAGAATCGCTCGAAAATACCACCTTTGAGCCATCTGTAGCCGAGGTGCTCGACAACGTCGCCGAGCGATTGATTGAAATCCAACTATGGCAAGCCATTTTGGAGGGCCTGGCCAGTGAGCATTCTATGCGCATGATAGCTATGAAAAACGCGACCGATAACGCATCAGATATCATTGATGATTTAACCCTAGAGTTCAATACTGCCCGACAGGCAGCAATCACCCAAGAACTAGCAGAAATAACCGGCGGTGCCGAGGCAATCAAGTAAGGAGAATTATGGCAACAACCACCAAACCACAAGAAAAAGTAACCAAAGTCGCTGATGGCAAAATCAGTCAGGTAGTTGGTGTGGTTGTCGATGTGGAATTTCCAATCGACAAGCTACCAGCGATTTATAACGCCCTACACGTCAAAACCGACCAGGGCGAAGATTTAATTCTAGAAGTCGCCCAGCACTTAAGTGAATCATCGGTGCGAGCTATTGCCCTTTCCACAACCGATGGGCTACAACGTGGTGCGACCGTGTCAGACACCGGTGCTCCAATTAGTGTGCCGATTGGCGAAGAAACACTGGGCCGCATGTTTAATGTGGTTGGTGAGCCAATTGACGGTAAAAAGGGTGAGTTCAAGCGCAAAGCGCCGATTCACAAGCAGCCACCGGCTCTCATCGACCAATCCGGTGAAGTCGAAATCTTAGAGACCGGTATTAAAGTTATCGACCTAATCTGTCCGATTACAAAAGGTGGTAAGGTTGGGCTGTTTGGTGGAGCCGGTGTTGGTAAAACCGTTTTGATTCAAGAGCTGATTAACAACATCGCCAAGTTCCACAGTGGTTACTCGGTGTTTGCTGGTGTTGGTGAGCGTACCCGTGAGGGGAACGATCTATACCACGAAATGGCTGATTCTGGCGTGTTAGATAAGACTTCCCTAGTCTTTGGACAAATGAACGAACCACCAGGTGCTCGTTTGCGTGTCGGTTTGTCTGGCCTGGCAATCGCCGAAGGTTTTCGTGACCAAGGTAACGACGTATTGCTTTTCATTGATAACATCTTCCGCTTTACGCAGGCTGGCGCCGAGGTATCAGCCTTGCTGGGGCGGTTGCCTTCCGCGGTGGGTTACCAGCCAAACTTGGCCCAAGAAATGGGTGCTTTGCAAGAGCGCATCACCAGTACCCGTAAAGGTTCGATTACGTCAGTCCAGGCCGTCTATGTGCCAGCTGACGACTTAACAGACCCAGCTCCTGCGACGACGTTTGCACACCTTGACTCTACGATTGTGCTGAACCGTGCTCTCACCGAAATGGGACTGTACCCCGCCGTTGACCCGCTCGACAGTAGCTCTACCATTCTGGACCCAGAAATTGTGGGAGAAGAACACTACGAAGTTGCTCGCGAAGTACAACGAGTGCTGCAACGCAACAAAGACCTGCAGGACATCATTGCTATCTTGGGTATGGAAGAGTTGTCTGACGAAGACAAGTTGACCGTTACTCGGGCTCGTAAGATTCAGCGTTTCTTAACGCAGCCATTCTTTGTGGCCGAGGTCTTCATTGGTAAGCCAGGAAAATATGTGCCGTTAGCCGACACCATTGCCGGATTCCGTGAAATTCTCGACGGTAAACACGATGACAAGAGTGAGAATGCCTTCTATATGAAGGGTGACATAAGCGAAGTTAAGGACGAGAAATAAGACAGAATATGCTGCAACTTCAGCTGGTAACACTCGATGGGCTCAAGGTAGCCGAAGACGTTTACGAGGTTATTGTACCGACACTGAGTGGGTACATTGGGGTTTTGCCCGACCACATGCCTTTGATTAGCGTGGCCAGCAACGGGGTGATTAGTGTTCGGCGCAAAGCCAGTGATAGTGATGCAGATATGGAGCACTACGCTACCCATGGTGGTGTGATAGAGGTCAACAACAACATCTTAAGTATACTGGTTGACGAAGCTGATCATGCCGAAGAGATTAACGAAGCCGAGGTGCAAAAAGCCTACGAAGCCGCTAAAAAGCTAAAGGCCGAGGCCAAAGACCAAGTATCATTAGAACACGCCCAGGGTTTGGTTGATCGCCAGGCCGTTCGTTTACAAGTGGCCGGTCTCAAACGCCGCCACCAACGACGTTAGTGTTAATAAAGAGTTAAATAGTTGCCAAACCCACATAAAGAGTTTATGCTAAGTGCATAAACTAATTTGGAGGGTTTCCATGTTTGGAAAAAACAAAGTAGCCGTCGTGGTGGCGGAATTCTTTGGTACTGCCGTTTTGGCGATGGCCGTACTATCAATGAGTATTTATAAGACACTGCCGTATTTCCCGGCTGGTGCGGCTGGTTTTACACTGGCATTGATGGTGTTACTCATCGGGCCAATTTCTGGTTCACACATTAACCCCGCAATCACACTGGGTCAGTGGACGTTGCGTAAGGTTACAACCTTAACTGCCTTGGTCTACATCGTAGCCCAAATGCTGGGTGGTTTGGTTGCCTGGCGATTAGGCTCATACATGTTGAACACCGAGCTTAAAGTAACGGCATCAAGCAACATTGACTGGCACGTTTTTGTGGCTGAGGTTGTTGGTACGTTCATCTTTAGCTTTGCAGTCGCAACCGCTGTAAAACGTGGCTACGAAGGCCTACAATCGGCCGTTGTTCAGGGTGCGGGCTTGTTTATTGGTATCTTGGCTGCTTCTTTGGGCTCAGCTGGTTTGCTTAACCCGGCTTTGGCGCTGCCAACCCAAAACTGGAATGCATCCTACCTACTCGCTCCAATTGTCGGTTCAATCCTTGGCATGACGGTCTATGTGCTGATGTCTGAGCCGGTACAGTCGGTTAAGAAATCAACCGCCAAAGCCCGTAAATAACAACGAGTGTTGTGTTGTAAAAGAGCTCCGTGAGGGGCTCTTTTTAGATCTTGCCGTCTAAGAGGTCCTGTTGGAATGCTTCAATGCCCTGTAGTGAGTCTGGGTATGCAGTGACTTGGGGAAACTCCAGATCGGTAATATGCTTCCAAACGGCCTGAATCAAGCTACTCAAACGAGTGATCTCGTCTGGGCTTGGTGTGTAGCTGCGCACGAATTCTTTTTGGTTGGGTGCCTCTACATACAGAATTTCGCAGCTGAGGTCTTTGCTATTTATAGAAGGACTCAGCTGCGCCAGCAACGCATAAAAGACTAGCTGGGTTCGGTGTTTCCAGGCTCGAACGCCTTCGTCACCGGCTTTGGCGTGCAACGACAAGACCGGACGGCCGGTTTTATAATCACTAATGCGGGTGAGATCATCATGACTGTAAAGCACATCGAGCTTACCATTTAGTATGGCTTGGCCGGCTTGAACTCCCTGGATAGCATACTCGGGCTTGGCATTAAGTGTTGGCATAAAATGGAGGCTATCAAACAAATGCTCCAATATGCGTTTACCCCTCGCTAATTGCTTGGTGTAATCGGTGTGCGCCAACGACTGCAACTGTAATGATTGCTCAAACTGGTCTTGTACAGCAGTTTTAGAAAAGTCCCCTTGATTAACCAAATTCTGGGCTAGCTGCAAGCAGTCGTGAATTGCTGTTCCAAGCGCGGCGGCTGGTGATTGAGCCATCGGTAGGCGTAAGACATTGCGGTCAAAGAAATAGCGTGGGCCACCTCTAGTGACATCTAAGAAGTTAAGCAAATGGGTGGCGCTCATCGAATAATTTTCGAGCCAAGCCTTAAGCAACCGTTTTTCGTCTGGTTGTTCGAGGCGGGGCCAGCTCAGGGTTAGTTCTAGGCTGCGCTGCAGCTCAATGCCGCGTTGGGGAGCCGGCTCTTGCATAGGCAAGGCTTCGATTATCGGGCTGGCCAGCATATCTTCGCCTTTGATAGATTGTTTATAGCTGGCCAGCAGTAATGTTTGGCGGGCGCGCGTGGCGGCAACATACATCAAACGGACGTAGTCGTCGTGGTCATCATCGGCGGGACGCAGTGGCAGATTAGCCGGCGGTTGCCGCCCCTTCGCCCGCGGCGACCAGTCGTCGTGTGTGGCATCAATAATAACGACTGCATCAAACTCTAAGCCCTTAGCCTTATGAACGGATAACAACTCAACAAAGCGTTCCCCGCTCTGGAAAGGGGTGGTGTCGGCCAAAACCCGACTATTCTGTTCCATGAGATTCGCAAATGCCACAAACTCACTCACTTTGGGTTGTCGATTACTGCAAAATTCAATCACCAGTGTGCGCAGCAGCTGTAAAGCAGCTAAGGTTTCAAGATATTGCTGGTTAACCTTGGTTTGAGCCAAGAAGTATTCTTTAAAAGGATTGAGGCGATCCTGGGTTTGCCGCAAACCTATAATCTCTTCCAGAACTACGGTGGCTGACTCATGGCTACTCAGTTTTACGAGATGCGCCAGCCATTCCCCAACAGCTTTTAACTGTGTATCGTCAGTTTCTAGCAAACCGCTATACCAATCGTGATTGGAGCGATGGGTGATAGCAAACTTCCACAAGGTCGCGGCCGGTAGCTGCCACATTGGGTGGCTGAGGCTTTGGGACAGTAATTCACTCACCAGCGCAGCATCACCCTTGCCAATAGCAACAATCAGGCGCAGTAAAATTAAAATCTGGCTTACGCCATCACGCTCAAAAATATTGTTACTTTGCTCGTAGCGGATGGCTATACCCTGTTGGGTCAAGACATTAGCCATATCTCTTAGGCTGCCATGACTGCGAGCCAGCACGGCGACTGATTGACCGCGAGCGTGTAATGCACCGACCGCTGCCGCAACCGCCGATAGTTGTTCTGGTCGACTTGTAAACCGTTGGTGTTCAATTGTACCAGCCTTAGCCTGTGTCTGGGCGGTCAAATTCTTACTTACGCCCGGGAGGGCCTCAATTAAACGATACGAAGCATGCTCAATCATCCGACTAGAGACATCAAGGATTGGCTGAGTAGAACGATAGTTTTTAGTGAGGACCACCACCGTAGCGGAGGGGTATCGTCGGGTGAAATCCAGCATATTACTTAGTTCGGCGCCCTGGAATTTAAAAATCGATTGATCGTCGTCACCGACTACCATGAGGTTAGGGTTGCCTTCTGATGTAAAGTGATCTGCTACCAGATGTGCTAACTGCAACTGCGCTGCGTTGGTATCTTGAAACTCGTCAATCAGCACATACTGATACTGTTCTTGGAGCTCAGCCCGTAAATTACTGTGGGCTTGAACTTGACTGATGACCTCAACCAACATGTCAGCATAGTCATAATAGCCGCGTCGATGAAGCTGTTTTCGGTATTGCTCATAGACGTCGGCAACAGCCAACCACCACTCATTGCGCCGTCGTTCATTCGCTAAGCGGTAGGCTTCGTCGACGCGCTGTATCCAGCGTCGTTTCCAGCTACTTATAGCGGTGTTCTTGCCAGTTTCTAAAGCCTGATTAACAGCGGCCTGGAAGCTATCTTTAATAATGATATCAAGCCCCTTGGATGGTTCTGGCAACTCAGTGATCGGCTGCTCCGGTAAGGCGACAACCCGTTCGGCAATAGTTTGGATATTTTTTGCACTTACCCGTAAGGCAGCGATTTCCGCCATATCCGGCTCAATCGTTTCAAGGTAGGTAAGGTTTGCTTTAATTGCTGTTCGTAAATTATCAGGAGTAAAACCGGCTTCTTTTGCCAAGTTGACGGCGTTTTGGACGTCTTTAATAAGTGTAAACTGACCGGCAAACTTCAGGGCCAAGGGATGGTCCGGTGGTAGCTTATTTAGAATTTCTTGAATAATCTCGAGCTGCACCGCATCGGGCGCAATTGCCAAACGTGCCCCACTCCAGAAATACTCTGGATGACGGTTCATGACTTCGGCTGCAAAACTATGAAAGGTACGAACAGCTACCTGGGTTGCATCAGGGCCAATAAGATTTAAGAGACGCTCCTGCATATTAGTAGCGGCTTTGTTGGTAAAGGTCAGACACAAGATTGAACTGGCGCTAATGTCAGTTTTTTGTAAAATATTCGCAACTCGTAAGCTTAGCAGCTGTGTCTTGCCTGTACCCGGACCGGCAATTACCATTAAGGGACCATCAATCTGGTCAACCGCCGCTTGTTGCTCGGCGTTTAGTTTTTTATACTCCCCACTAAAACTCATCCCCCCTATTGTATCAACCAGTTTAAGAAAACTGGACAGCTTCGCCGCGACGGGCTGGAGAAATCCACTTGCCCTCGTGTTGGTCGCGTTGCACAACCTGTTTTGCATTGAACAAGCAGCGAAAGATCGATATCACCTGAACCGCACTCATAATGTAAAAGGCAAAGTACATAAGCGGCGCATACACACTCAGGATGAGTTTGCGGCGCAGTGGAGTGTGTTCATCTGGCCACAGATTCCATAAGATGTACAAGGTAATTGTCATGTACGCACCTACAAATAACACCGCTGTCGAGTACAGAATAGACAGGTAAACAATATATGCCAGCATGAACGGCTCCAGGAGCAATAAAACTTCGCCAAGATAGGCCATTGGTATGCGGTAAAACGTCAGCGCCTTACTGTATCGGGAGCTCTTATTAGCAAACAGGCTGTGGTTTTTGAGCAGATTCTGAAGGCTGCCTAGTTTCCAGCGGTAACGTTGTCGCAACAGTGCTTTAAAGGTTTGGACGCCCTCTGTTTTAGCCAGTACATCTGAGCCATACATCAGTCGGTTCTCTTTATTACCTTGAGCGACAACTTTCAGGCTCAACCCAATATCTTCGGTGGTGGTGTCAAGGTCATAGTATTTAACTGCCTCCATAGTTTCACGACGGTAGGTTGAGGCCACACCGCCAACGATGAACTCACAGTTGGCTATGGAGTAAAACTTTTTAGCGCGATAGCCAACCATGTGCTCGTAGCGCTGTAACAGGCCCAGTATCGAAATGTTGTCCATAATTTGGACGTTAGCGGCTACACCAACCACTTTTGGGTCCTCAAAATATCGTACGGCGTTACCAATGGCGTGACGGTCAATAACAGAGTCGGCATCCAGGGTCATTATAAGATCGCCACGATGCAAGGCATGGTTTAAGGCGGCCGCCTTGCCGTGATTCTTTTGGCGATACATTAACTTAATGTCACGTGACGGGTGCTGCTTGATATAGTCACGAACCAGCTTACGGGTGTTATCGGTCGAGGCGTCATCAATAACAATAATCTCGAGTTTGCGATAGGTGTTGCGGCGTACTGACTCCAAGCAGCGAATAATTGACAATTCCTCATTGTGCGCCGGGATGAGCACACTCACCAGCGGTCGTACATCATGGCGATTCTTAGGTGTATTGCGTTTGCGACGGAACTGCCAAATGTCATAAAAGTTAGCGCCAACGATATTTAAGCCAAAGTGGATGATGTTAATCGTACCGGTAATCACAAAAGCGATGAAGAAAAGTTCTTTTAACACGTTAGGCCACCTTCACTAAATCGAAGCGGAATAACTGTCGATTCTGATACCACAAGCCAGAACAGGTTTGGAGGGTTAAGATCGGTGCGCCTTGGTACTTAAACAAACGGTCATCATTGGGATTCGTTTCGTACGAACTAATGAATTTATATGTAAAAACGTGGTTGTTGTCTGTCGTAATCGTTACTTCGGCACCTGGTTTTATCTTATTAAGGCTAGCGAAGACTTGTTTACGATTGTGCCCGTAAATAAAGGTGTTTCCGGCCTGATTGTTTGGCTCAGGGGTGATGGTGGCAAAGTGAGCTTTGTCGTTGCTGAGGGTCCAGGTTTTAGAGCTGGTATTGTAGTAACCGTTGGCTACCGGCAGAGCAATATTCAAAGACGGAATCTGCAGCGTAACTGGTTTGCCTTCTACGCGTTGCACGGGAGCTGGCTGGCTGCGGTGGTCATCAAACGCCTTAGTTGCATCAGAAGTTGCAGATTGCCGAGTATGCCAAAAATCCGATAATCGATCGTATTGCAGGAGTCCGCCGCCAATCACAAGCAATAGGGCTCCGATAATGATAAGTCGCTTTTTCATAAGCATGGGTACATACTCTCTCAAAAAGAAAGGGGGAGATTGAAATACATCAATGACTCCCCCAACCTCTTATTTGTGCCAGCTTACGCCTTGTAAGCGCGCTTAGCAGCCATTCGAACTACAGAAGTAGTTAGGATGGCGACACCAGCAACCAAGCTAACCATAGCAACTACGGTTAGAACGCGGTTAGAACCAGTGTTTGGCAGCACGATAGCGGCTGCTGTAGTGGTGGTAGCACCAAGTACACCTGTGTACATTGTGACTCCTTACGTTAACGTGAGTCTTTCGTTCAAATGTAATGTATGGTTCGAGGTAAACGAGAAAACTGGTTCACACGGACCATACGTTTACCCTCGAACGCAACTCCTGGGACTATACTACACTAAAAGTGCGTAAAAGTAAAGTATGTTTTACTAACTATAGCAATACGCCAGTATTATGATAAAAGACTTGAAAAATATGTAAAACCATTGTATATTACCGTCAATATGAAGTTTGTATCGCGCTCCCTCGCCGCTCTTGTCAGTCTCGCGACTATGGCAAGTATCCTGGCTACTCCTATCCAGGCGGCTGCGCTGGTTACTAACCCCACACCAACTGCCAAGATCTCCTTTACTTTTGATGATGGCTACAACAGCGCGCTAACCCAAGCTGCTCCAACTCTAGCCAAGTATGGCATTACTGGTACCAACTACGTCGTTACTGGTTGTGTCGGCATGACAACCGCCCCAAACACTTGCCGTGCCAATAACGATGCTACTTACATGACGTGGGCGCAATTAACGACCTTAAAGAACACCTACGGTTGGGAAATTGGTTCACATACAGCGACTCATCCATACCTAGCTACTAAAGATGCTACCGATGGCCAGCCGCAAGTATTAACCCCTGCCCAAGTATCATCAGAACTTGTTAACAGTAAGAATGTCCTCGCTTCTCACGGCTTTACCGCCACCAGCTTTTCCAGTCCGTATGGTGACTACAGTCCGACCACTCTCGCCCAAATCGCAAAAGTGTACGCCAACCACCGCGGTTTTGCCGACCAAAATGTCAATAACTGGCCATATAACGACTATTTAATTAACAACTACCCTGTCCAGTCTGGCGTTACGGTAGCGATGGTAAAGGCTAAGATCGACCAAGCTATAGCTGCTAAAAGCTGGTTGGCGCTGACATTCCATGATATTAAGACCAAAGCCAGCACCAACCCGGATGACTACGAATATAGCACTGCAGAACTGGACCAAATTGCCGCCTATGTAAAGAGCAAACAAACCGCCGGTGTCGTACGTGCCATTAATGTGAATCAGGGGGCCGTTACCAGCGACACGAATTTATTGCCAAACGCTTCATTTAACAGCGGTATTGCTGGCGGTTGGACAACCGATGCTGCCGCAAGCTTTACAGCCGATGCCGGCAACAATGGTAGCTACCCCGATGCCACTCGTTCTGTAAAAGTAACCGGTACCAGTCGAAACACCCACCTGTTTTCGCCAAAGGTCGCCGTTAGTAATGCCAACACCTACCTATTTAAGAGCTTTGTGAATGTCCAAAAGATTACCAGCGGTGCGCTTGGGTTTTACATCGACGAGTACGATGCTAACGGCAATTGGATCTCTGGACAGTACAAAAAGAGTGAGCCAAGTGTCTGGGTTGAAGAAATGAACTTTAACTATCAACCAACTTCTACTCAAGTTAAGCAAGCAAGCCTGCAAGTCATAGCTCAGGCCAACTCGGGCATTACTGCTTACATCGATAACGTGCAGTTGTTCAGCTTAACAAACGTCGTAGTGCCACCGCCAACTAACCTTGTTACCAACGGTACCTTTGATGCCGGTATAGCTAACGGTTGGACAACCGACAACGCAACGGCAATTAGCCGGGACAGTGCCAATAACGGAAGCCCGGCCAATCCGGTTAATTCTGTTAAAATGGTGGCCGGCAAAAGCCAGGCACATCTGTTTTCGCCGAAAGTAGGTGTCGACAGCACTAAAACCTATGGCATGAGTACATATGTAAACGTCAAACAGTTAACTGCCGGCGAAATCGGTTTCTACATTGATGAGTACGACGCTAACGGCAATTGGATTTCTGGACAGTACAAGACGGGTGTCCGTACTGCTGGCGTGACCACGGCGAGCTTCCAGTACAAACCGACTTCTGCCAATGTTAAGACATCCAGCTTGCAGATAATCCTGGTTACTAACTCTGGTATTACTGCTTACGTCGACGACGTGCAGTTTCTGGCTTTGTAGTCAGTACTGGTGCAGCTAGAACTTCTACGACACTGACCAAGGCAATCATAAGTAGTCCGTAACCCAATACAAGTGCCGGGTTCAATTGGACGAGTAACATAATGATAGCGACAACCGCTACACTCAACCACTGCATCACTCTCTTATATTGACCAACCCATCGGGTAAAACCATTCTCGCGGTGAAATAGTGCTTGGTGAAGATTGCCATTGAGGGCTTGTTGGGCTTTACCACGAACAGCGGCAGCTGCACGGCCAGAGCCACTTATCCATGCCACAAAACTAACTAACAGACCAAGTAATAATATGGTGCGGGTTTGCATAATAAGGGGCTGTAAAATATGACCAGAAGCAACCTGAACAGCCGATTGATATTGCGAGGCAACCTGATTAACCGCGCTGGCTTGCAGTACTTTAAACGATACTAAGCTAATAAACATCAGCACAGCGTAAAGGATGCCAATCCTTATGATTAAGCGGCGTCGTCGTCGACTCAGCCAAACCGCAGCAGCAGTTAAGAGGATGACCATGGCGGTAGCCAGGCTTTGGTATAAACCAAGATTGGTCACAATATTATGAGCGGTTGGTAGCCAACTGGCGTCAACCACAGTGATAGAGCCAAACTTAGGCGGCAAACTCTTATTAGCTAAAAAGCTCAGTTTGGTGTTTTGTAGGTTACTGGTTAGCTGATTATAAATATCCGAAACATCAATCGTTCCGTCACCTTGATAGTTTTTGACAAAGTTGATGACACGCTGATGTGCGCCAACCTGAATACTGACCCATTTATCCTGGAATTCAGGGTTTTGTAGTACTTTCAGGAATACCGAGTGGGTGGCGTTTGGTATCTGGCTGGCCAATACCGGTGCTAAAAATTTAACTTGCTCAGGTAGTGTGTCGTTGAGCTTCTGCTCGATGTTAACGTTTTTGTAGAGCTCAGTCGTGGTGTAGGTTGCGACGGCCGACTGAACTTCTGGTTCTTTAATGATAGGCTCAATAATGGCTTGATAGCGGTTGGAATCGACTACGGAGTTACCAACCCAAAACAAAATATTGCCTGTTACCAGAACGGCGCCGGCTAAGCCAGTACATAAGACAATCGCAGTGGTGCGCCAAAAACCTCGACGTTTTATTGGATTGGTCGAGGGTTGGGTTTGCAGCACTTTATTCTGGGCGCGCAGTTTACGATTCTCTTCTCGCAATTTCTGTACTTCGGGGGTCGTTTTGGCCATGTGAGCTCCTGTTGATTAAACCATAACACCAAAGGTTCTAAATGGCAAATCACTCAGCAGGAGTGTGGTCATGCGAGCGATTAGATGCTAGGTAGACTTCTATCGTAGAAACGATAAGTATCATGATAATTGGCCCGACAATTACGCCGAGGAAGCCAAACATTGCCACACCAGAGAATACACTGAGCATGGTTAAGGCTGGCTGCAAGTAAGCATCTTTTGGCACAAAACGTGGCCGCAGGACATTATCGATGTTAGAGGTAATGAGGATATGGCCCAGAACCAGCAGTAAACCTTGCCAGACGTGCCCCAATAGAATCATGATGATGCCGAGTGGAATCACAATAATCCCGCCGCCAAGTGGGATGAATGACAGAAATGTCAGAAGTATCAGCATAAAGAAGAATATATTTTGGAAACCAGCAATGTACATTAAGGTGGCATCGGTGAGTCCGTCACAAAAGGCAATTATTAACTGTCCTTTTGCCATTGCCTTGGTCATAGCCCCTGCCCGGTTCAAGTACATGGTACCGACCTTACGACCAAGTGGGTTTAGGCGCTGCAGGGTTTCGAGTAAGCTGTCTTGGTGTACCATGATTCCCAAGAAGACATAGATAAACAAGATGGCACGAGTTATGAGATCGGGGATACTGGCGATAGTACCAGTCAGCACATCAACCAGTGCTTTACCGACAGATTGAATAGCCGAGGTGATGGCTTGCTGAGCCTGCTGTTGGCTAATGGTCGGTGCGCCGAGTTCACTTAGCGTCCTGTTAATAGCGTTTAAGGTATTTTGTCCAAATACACCCAGGTCATAGCTGCCAACGTTGCCCAGGCTATGAATGATGCTGCGAGTTTGGGCGACGGTCGCTACCATAATGAGCGTGATGGGAATCAGTAACACGACGAGCATAAAGGTAAAGGTCATGACAGCAGCAGTTCCCTTTTTGCGGCCTTTTTTAAGAAGGCGCTGATTGATTGGGTTGAATAAATAGGCCAGCATGGCGGCAACCACAATCAGTAAAAAATAACGGCGCAAAAAGTAGGCACCAAAAACCAGAGCCACGATAACGGTGATTGTTAAAGCGCGCTGTTGCTTTTTGTCAAAATCCTGCCATGGTAACTTCATAACTTCTTAAAATAAGTATACCGTAAACCGTTATTTACTACCATTAATTTTGATAACCAAGAAACCACTGAGCACCGCCACACTATTGATACAGGTGTGAACGACCCAAGGTGTTATGACGCTGTCCGTCCACATGCGCAGCCAACTTAAACCAGCGCCAGCCACCATTGTGACGACAATAGTAAGCAACAGATAACCGATACGGCGGTGACGTTGCTCGTCAATCAGCTCACTAAAGCTGTCATTGCTACTGAGCGTGTTGAGGGTTGGGATGATATGCCAGATGCCAAATAACATTGACGACAACGCCACCGCCCAGAGCGTGCTGTACGTAGAAAGTAACAATCCTAACAGCACGCTCCGAAAGATAACTTCTTCTGACAGCGCCGTACCGAACGGTATTCGCAATAAGAGCTCAAAAACTGTCATTCGGGACGACTTGTGCTTGGACGGTCCATCACTAAAAAGATTTCGAAACAAGGGTATAGCTGCGACGGCCACAATGCCAATAATGATCGGGATGCTAATCACAATACCCACAAGTGTGCCCCGTATAAGATAGTGGGCGCTCAAACCGAGATTTTCCCAGGACGCACCAACCAGTCGTGCGTACAGTAAACTTCCAGCGGCGGTTAAAATATTGGTCAGCACGTACCAACGTTTTGGCACAAACCGGGCAATCACATAGCCATAAGCCAAGACAAATACGCAAAACCCGAGTACTTCACCAATAAGCATAACTACGGCCTATTGTAGCTTATTTCTTCTTGGATGTTTGCTTCGCAAAATCTTTGGCGCTATTAAGGAGCGCTGCTCGAGCTAATTCGTTCTGCCTCAGAGCAGCCTCGACACGACGAACCTGTGCGGCAGTGGCCTCGAACTCATACACTTCGTTCACAAACTCGGCTAAATCGGCGCGGTAGTCGTGACCGCTGGCTTCGAACTGTCCTGGTATAACATTCATGGCGTTTTTCATATCTACTAATGTCAGCAAAAACGTGCCTGGCGTAGTGTAATACTGGCTGTGCGAGACGGTGGGCGGGCGTTTAGCGGGGTCGGTCAACCAGTCGGGCTTCTGGTAGAGTAATTTTGCTCCAAACAAGGCGACTGGGTCATTGTCGTGCGTAATCATGACATATTTCAGCTTGGTGCGATCGGCTTTTTTCATAGTGGTGAGCTGCCCAAAATTATCAAACTTACCAACCAAACTTTTTTCGACGTCAGGTCGGTACGGGCCAAGCACCTGTTCTTTCCACTTACTGCCATATGGTGTGCCAATCCAAAGGGCTTTATCGACACCAGCGTATTGCAAGCCATCCGTCCCCTGCGCTATAAAGGCGTCTTGGCTGGTCCAGGCTCCCAAACTTTCACCAAATAACACTACCTTTGGTCGCTTGTTAGCGGGCATGGTGGCTAAACGTTGCTGTACACCCTTAATTAACATACGGAACTGTAGTCGGCCTTCTGGAACGCGGTCGAGTGACATCGGCGATGGTCGCTTTGAATACTGCAGGGCAATACTGGCCATATCACCTCTCGACATAATTTCGGCGGCTTCAACGGCGACATAGTTAACGTAGCCAGTACCAGTTGGCGAGATCAGCATCAGTAGTTTGCGGTCATATGCTCCTGTGCGCTCCAGCTCGTCGAGTGCTAACTGTAGTCGATCTGCTTCGGTTTTGGCACTGTCCAAACCAACAAATAAACGGATTGGTTCTTTTAGTGCAGGCTGTCGCATAATAGTATTAATTTGGTCTTTGGTGACAGCACCAGACACAAACCGACGACCCTGCACAGATAACGTCTCCCAATCGACATAACTCTCTAGGCTACCGCTCGACAGCGCCGAGGCTGGCGGGTCAATGTAGGCGGGTTCAACCTTAGTAGCCACTTCCTCGATCTTGTGATAGGTTCGGCGCACAAAGGCCGCGAGTGCCGCAACGGTTCCACCAACCGCTAAAATATGACCTGCCGTCCACCAAAAGTCTTCTGAGCCCGGCATGTAGTCGTTCATCTTGCCAGATAGCAAGTCAGCAAATTTACGTTGACCATGACTAACTACACCTAGTACTGCCAGTATTCCAACACCAATGGCAACGGCTTCCACCGGCTTAATTGGCACATCGCCAAGCACCAGGTTTTTCTCGCTGTTACGACGGTGCTTTTCGACGATACCGGCAATGATAGCCCCGCCGACAACACCGACAGGTGCACCAGTCACCACGCGGTCACCGTCTTTATCGACCGGCTTTTTAACGGCTTCTACGACTTCTTGTAAGCCACCGACAACCAGGCCAGCCGTACCGGCAATCGACAGCCAATCGCCAGCGGTCCTTACCAAAGCTTTAGTTTTGGTCTCATCATCCTCTTGAGCCAGTTTTCGGCGTAATAACATGCCACCGCCGGCAGCAAGTGCATACAAACCCATACTGAAACGACGTTGGCGTACATGGGCTTTGTAATTTTTATCTTTAGCGTGCTTGGTCCCGGCTAAACTATCGGCAACATCTTCGATAAATTTTGTAATACTTCCCGCAATCGTATAGTTAGTGGCCATAGTGATGCCAGTTACCATACCCTGGTCCACGGTGTTACGAGGCATAAGAGTGCGCTGAAAGGTATTTGGTACGCTGCCGGTTGCAACTAATAGGCCGGCTTCTGCCGACCGGTTTTGCCGGTTCTTATCATGCACACTCCGTCGCATGAAGAATATTATAACATAAAACCGATGTCTGGGCTATGAATTCTTTTTGTTTTCTAACCTAATTTCACGCCGGGTGGCGCTGCTGCGGATGAGTAAGTTCGCAAAACTTGCGATGATGCCAATGCCAATTAAAACATAGAAAATTGTGAATACTTTACCTAAGTCGGTGTGCGGCACAATGTCGCCGTAACCAACTGTCGATAACGTGATGGTCGTAAAGTAAAAGGCATTAAGCCAACTCAGTTTCTCGACGATATGATAAAACACCGCACCAATCATCAAAACGGTAAGCGCCAAGACGCCGACAACACGTAGGTACTGTTTGATTTGACGGTGTTCTTCTTCTGCTGATTTTACTTTTTGAGCCATGTATATTTCCTCGTTTATTCCTGTGTATTGTAATAAAAATACGCCATAGTGACTACGGCGTATTTTTAATGTAGCGAATCGAGACTATTCGAGTTCGCGCAGTTCACCACCATGCACGGTCAATGCATAGATGACCAGTACGTCGACCACCATAATAATGATGGACCAGATTGGGTATGTGTTAACCCAGGCCATGTTAGCTACAAAGCTAACGGTAGCGAGGACCACACCCACAGCACGTGCCCAAGCAGCGCCATGCATTACTGAGAAACCAGCCATCAGGATGATTAATCCAGTCAGCAGGTGTACCCAGCCCCAAGTTGTGAAGTTGAAGACGAGCAAACCGCGCTCACCGACAACCAACCATTTGCTGTTAAGTAAGGCGGTCAAACCAGTAATAGTCTGCAGTACGCCAGCTAGGATCATCATAAATCCTGCAAAGAATACCCAACCGGTCCAGCCGCTTACGTTAGTATCATTTTTAGCCATACTTTCCTCCAGTATTGCCATCCACCCGTTTGTATCTGCACTTAAATATTGTTCCTCTGCTGAAGTTTTGTCAATGATGTTGATCAATTAATTACGTGGTAAGCAGCTCGTATAGGCCTGCCAGCGTAAAGATGGTGGCCACTGCATACAGGCCAACAATTACTACGCGCCGTAAGTTGCGAGCCATGATGTCATTGAGTTTTTTGTTCAACTTTAATAAATAATCTTTTCGAAACCGATGGTAGTACAGCACGATGCCAAATGGGATTAAACCAACGGCCAGCGTCCACAGCAAGATGATCAAATCGAGCATGGGATTCAGCGAACTTTCGATGATCAGCTTTACCATCACCAAAATGGCAAACAGGTTGGTGGCGCTGAGTAATGATTTCATAAAACCAAAGGCAAACATGGCCCCAAAGGTGTCTGTTGGTATTTTAAAGTCCGAGGCTTTGGCAAATAACTCCGGTGGCTTTAACATCTGCCTGGCTGCTAAGCCGAACAGCGCCAATCCAAACGCTATGTCTATGAGTGGAGGTATCTGTAACGTAGCACTAATGCTGCTTAATGAGATTTGACTGGCCGGCTCAATAAACTGTAGGCCTAACCACGCTACCAGCAATAGCGGCGTGATAATACCCAATATTAGCGCAATGGCGTGCAAAATTGGCCGTTTAGACTTCAGAACAATCAACAGATTCACCATGATTAACATCGGGCTAAACGCAATAAAGAGGCCCAAGAAGGTAACGATAATGATGTCGGTAACGAACTGCCAGATGTTCATAAATACAGGTGATATTATACGGCTATGAAAACGCAAGTTACAGTCAATGATTTGCAGCAACAAAACTATCAGTATCAGCGCGTAGCCGAGCCCGGCAAAAACTTTGACCCAGAGTTTGCGCCACAACTGACTCCTGCAGAAATGTTAAGACTGGGCGTATTTGGTGGCTGGTATTTGAATGATTGCCAGTCAGAGTTTCCAAAAGAGTGGTTCACAAGCGCCCGCTTGAGCGACCATGGTCCCGACCCGAATTTTAATTACTTCGAAATTACTGCCAGCCAACCCTTAAGGGTGTGGCAGCAGAAGGGCTGGATTTACCCAGATGACCCGCGCGGCTGGTTCCAGTGGTATGCTCGTTATTACATGGGCCGCCGGCTACCCCAAGAAGACGCCCGACAAATTAAGCGCTGGAAAGCCATGCGCCGCCATGTGGTTCAAATATCTCAAGCATGCCACCCTGGTGATATGACCTGCCACCGCCGCCAGCGACAAGCCCTTCTTCACTGGGCATACGATAGCCGAAAGATTTAAATCGATGATGAGGTAGCACGTGGTTACAATTTGACGATAGCTGTCGATTTTATGTCGAGCAAGTGAGCCTTACGTGGCTTCACTAATTTTTGTTCTTCGAGCTCATGCATAGTATTACTAACCGTTTCGCGGGCTAAACCAGTTAAGTCGGCTATAAACTGCTGAGTAATTGGAAAATCGAGTCGTTGCCAGCCATTAACCCGGTGTCCGTAGACGGCCGCTAAATAACCAAGCGCGTGCAGTACCTTGTCGTGAGCGTCGGTTTTTTGCAAACTGGCAATGCGGTATACCAACTGGTTAATTTCGGTCAGGAACCAGTAGGTGAGGTCATTGGCAAAATCAACCTCTCGTTGACGCAAGTCATTAAAGTCTTTGAGGGGGACAGCGACGACTTCGACCTTCTCTAAACTTGCGTAGAATCCACTGACTTGATCGGTAACACCAAAGGCGAACAACATAGGGAATAAATTATCGGGTCCGACAATGTGTAAGATTTTTTCATTGCCCTCAGAATCGATGTCGTAATACCTGACATGGCCCTTAGCCACAAAAAATACGTATTGCGGTTGGTCGCCGTCGTAGCAAATGATTTGCCCCTTGTCGTACCGCCGCACAATCGCTTTGGGAAAGGCCTCCTTTATAGAGGCAGTTGTGAGTTTTTTCACATAAATATTGTAACACAAATCACATAAAAATGTTGACCGATTCTGAGTTAGACGTGTTGAGGAACTTACAGATGGTTTTTATATTGTTCGTTATTGTAATATCACGATCGAACCTGGGCAGTGGGAGACGACAAGCATAGTTTAGCGCTCACCTGCACCACCACTAGATCGCTCAAACCTAAGTTCTTAGGGCGAATGTAGGGGACAGACGCGGTACCTGTTCCCTATCCCGCCTTTAGAAGTTAGATCCAGATAAAGTTATTGATGGGAGACAGCTATGGGAGCCACAAAGACAGAATTACTACGTCGACGGCTAGTACGTAAGCATATGGTAAGAATCGTCAAGAGATCACGATACGAACTTCAGGAGGTTGAATTCATACTGACAGGGTCAGGCATCAACCGAAATCCACCATATCGCTAGGCTGCTCCAGACTAATGACTTTCGAGGACACAATTACCCGCTTCGTCTGAAGCGGGTTTTGTGTATGATGGGTGTAATGTTGTGGTCAATCGAAACCAGCAAAGCTGCGGTCAACCAGGTGTTGAAGGATTTTTTTGCTGACAGAACAGCTGCCGCCAAACGCTTGGACAAAGATTATTATCGGTTATGGGACATAACGGGGCGCTTTGTGTTAAGTGGCGGTAAGCGGCTGCGCCCCCACCTCTGTATCATGGCCTACCAGGCGTTTGGCGGCTCCAACCCCAAAAAGGTCATTAAGGTTGCTGCCGCACAAGAGTTACTACATGTGTGTTTACTAATCCATGACGATATTATTGATCGCGATTTTGTGCGGTATGGCATACCAAATATTTCGGGTCAGTATCAAACACTTTATAGCACTCCTCAATTGCCACACGATAACACCACTCACCTGGCTAACGGTGCGGCCCTGCTGGGTGGCGACCTTCTGCTGAGTGAGGCCTATGGGCTCATTGCTGACAGCCCACTCAGTGCTCATCAGATTAAAACAGCTCAACAAGAGCTGCGGGCGGCGATGTTCCATGTGGCAGGCGGTGAGTTACTTGACACCGAAGCCGTTCTTAAGCCAATCCCTGCTGTGGACACGACCAAAATCATGGATTTGAAGACAGCATATTACTCCTGTGCTGCACCCTTACGCACCGGTGCTTTATTAGCCGGGGCGTCAAAACAAGCCGTCGCTCATCTAGAAGTTTTTGCCCGGCATCTCGGTATAGCCTACCAACTGACGGACGATTTATTGGGTGTGTTTGGTGATGCAGCCGCAATTGGCAAACCGACCTCAAGTGATATCCAGGAGGCCAAACGCACCTACTTACTGCAAAACACCTTACGCAAAGCTTCTAAAACCGACGCCGAGTATATTATTGCTGTGCTCGGTAGTGCGACAGGCTCGGTCAGCCAAGCAGACGTCACAAAAATACGAACCATAATGCGGCGGTCTGGCGCGGTGGCGGATATTGAACAGGATGTCCAAAAGCATTTAACTGCGGCCGTGAAGTCATTGCAGCAGCTCGAAGTATCGGCACAATACCGTCTGGCTTTCCAGCAGCTCGCTGAAGCGGTCATTAGTAGCGGACAGCGATCTATTAGTTCGTTTGGCGCCCAAAGCCAATAGATGAGCTCTATGTGTGATAATAGGGGGTAACTATGCATAAACAGTATCGCTGGTTGCCGTTTATAAGCTCTGTGCTTATTATTGTCGCCTTTGCCCACCATCAATTGAGTGCTGTGGTTTTTATAGCCTTAGTACCGTACCTGTTCTTTCTGAAGCAAGAATTTGCCAGCAAACATCCCCACATAATTGTCCGAACATGGTTGATGGGGCTGTTTGCCTGCCTGGGCGTTACTGGCTGGCTGGCCGCGGCCGATACCGGCGGCTGGTTACAAATTCATGGCACTGCACTCACGGTTGCAAGTTTTGGCGTCTGGTTATTACTTGGCGCATCATTATCAGCTGGTTTTGTGTTATTCGCCTATTTAATTAAAGGTTTTCAAGCGAAGCAGCCCTTTTTTTGGCTCAGTCTAATTACAGTGCCAGCGGCCTGGGTAGTGGCCGAATTTTGCCGCAGTTTGTTTACATCATTTATCGCCAGTGGGCCAGGTGGTTCATTAGGACCAAACTTTAACTTTGCGAACTTTGGTTATGCCGGCAGCGCTACCTTTGTTGGATTTGCGGCGCGTTTGGTTGGGCTCTACGGTGTCTCGCTCTTAGTTGTGCTTGTCAACGTGTCGCTATTCTGGGCATTACAAAAGCGCTATAAACCACTTTTGGTAGTTGGTGCCCTAGTGATGCTACTAGCTGCGGTTGGTTTCTATTGGCCGTCACACGGTTCTGATATCAGTATTGGTGTGGTCCGGTTGTCTGCCGATGATGAGTATTATTACGATAGACTTGCCGGCGCTCTTCAAAACAGATCACCCAATCAACCGCTTGATGTCCTAGTACTGCCCGAATACAGCGAGTATCTTGAAAATAGCGTACCCCAGCAACAAAAAGCCATTGCCAGTGCTGCGTTTGGCTCACGAGCAGGTACGGTGGTGTATTCCCGTCGTGGCGACCGACAACGGGGACACGCAACCAACCAAGTAGTGGTGAGTGATCAGGCCGGTCGTATCACATCCACCCAAGATAAATCATTTCTCATCCCCAGCGGCGAGTACCTACCCTGGGTTATCTCTGGCGTGTTAAAAGTAACTGGTCAATCAGAACTAACTTCATACTTCGATAAAGAAGTTGCGGTGGCAAAGTCTGATGTCGCCGAAAGCCCGGTTGAGGCTAACGGTGTAGTGTATGGCATTCTGGCCTGTTCTGGTGCTATCACTCCCAATCGATACCAGACTCTTACCAAGCAGGGTGCGAGCATACTGATAAATACGGCTTCACTCAACCAGTTTAGAAACGCCAAACTGTACCATCAACAAGCTAAGCAGTTTGCACGCTTTCAGGCCGTGGCTAACAATCGTCCATTTGCACAGTCAGCCAAGGGCGGCAATAGTTATGTTGTTGACCAAAACGGACGTTTTGTTGTCACCGCCGCAAGTACGGATATGGTAGCCAGTGCTAGCGTGCGAAGTAATTCTTTAAAAACACCATATTCGCTGTTTGGTGAGTGGGTAGTCTTAGTTTCGTTATTAGTGCTGGCGCTGTTTAGTTACCGCAGTTATTCACGTTAGAATAACAGGCCAGTTCTGCAACCGCATAGACATCACCGTTATAAGGGTTCCGCCAAATACCAATGCCCTGATGCGTAAAGCCCTTATCGAGCATATATTTTTGATGCAACGGACTGGTGTACCAGCTGCCTGGGGTGCCGTCAGGATTTTTATGGCCAATCACAATTAGCCAGGCGCAATCTGCATCCGAAAGATTTTTACACTCGGGTATTCTAATGGTCAGTTCTCCATATTTCCGGTTGCTCGCCCCATTTGGATTACACCTGTCCATGGCTGCCGTCCATGATGCTGTGCCTTTTGCCTGAAAGTAGTGTTGAGTAGTTCCCCGGGGACCAATATCTGCTGCCCAGACGCGCGCGAATGCAGACATACAGTCATTTAGGGGTAAATATTGGGCGCCGTTTTGTTTGCGAATATCATTGATCCAAAACGCAATCTTTGGCTCCATCGGGTAGTAGGTATAGCAGTTTTTGGTGCATGTCCCACTGGCAGTAACCGTGCCTGTGGTAGCGGCGTATGTCCGTAGTAGAAAGAAACCGCCAATGATCGCAAAACTGGTAACAAAGGCGGCCAGCTGCCATTTGCGGGTAAAACTAAACTTGCGTGACTTGGTTTTAGTTTTAGAACTAGAAACACGCGCTTTTTGAGTGGTTTTTTTAGGTTTCATTTTTTTGTTTGCTTTCATGACACTAGTTAAAACTATATTAAAGTAACTATATCGTAATGCTTATGGTTTGGCAAATGAACTAACGATTCAAATTGACTTGGATAATGTTTTCGTTGACGACACGCGGATCGAAGATAAGCTGGAGCCCATTAGCAGCTTTCGGCACAATAAAGCCAACTTCACCGGTAGTTGTCTCGCCATTTTTTACCGGCCCCCCTAGCCCTGTTTTGATGGTTGGCGCACTGGTTACGGCGTACTCGTGATTATTGCTATCACGTAGCTTCATAGTTTGCACCGGTGACAGGTGGTATACCTTGCCAGTGTGATTTGTAAAACTCATTGAAACGACGATAAAAGTATCCTCTTTGCTCGGAGCCCAAAAACCAGGAATTCCCTTACTGTCTTCACTAGTTGAGTGTGTCGTAAATTCCAACTTTTGGTCTTTAACAGTTTCGTTTAATTGCCAGGTTTTAAAGGGATAGGGCTGTGCATTGGTTTGAGAATTAAGGCTATACACAAGGACACCGCCAAGCACTAAGATCGCTATTGCAAGGCCAATTAATAATGGTTGGCGGCTAGTCTTTGATTGCGGGCGCTTTCGCTTCACTACTGGTAAGGCCCGATATAAAAGTTAGCAATGTATTGGTCGTAATTGAGGCCGGCAATTTTGGCGCCGTTTCTGTGGTCTGACGCCTTCCCGGCGAGATTACTGGTAAATACCTGACCGCATAGTCTGCCGACAACAGTGCTGACACTCTTATATGAGCCGTGGTCTGAGATGAAGGTACTCGATATCTTATAAGCTTTTTGGCCGGATCCATTGGCATTAATTGATGACCAGCAGTTACTTTGGGTATTATGCGGTGCTATATCCGCCTGTGTACACGTGCCGCCACTTCCACAAGGAACTGAGGCTGGGTTTACGGTCAAAGTGGTTGAATTGGTGCTACTGCCACCACTGTTTGTGCACGATAAAGAATAAGTATAATTGCCAGTGCTTGATGGCGTGACAGATTGGTTGCCGCTCGCAGCTTTAGTGCCACTCCAGTTGCCGCTGGCCGTACACGAACTCGGGTTGTTGCTAGCAATCCAGCCAATTGTGGCACTGTTGCCGGCTGTGATAGTCGATGGACTGATTGAAATTATTATGACAGGTGTTGCCACTACTGTTAAAGTGACGGTTTTACTGTTAGAGCCAGCGGCATTACTACAATTAAGCGTGTAGGTATAGCTACCGGCCGATGATTTAACACCCGTTGAAGTACTGCCGCTTGATCCTTGCGAGCCACTCCAAGAGCCGCTAGCAGTACACGAAGTTGGGTTGTTGGTGACACTCCAGCTTAATGTGGAGCTACTACCGGTTCCAATAGTACTTGGCGAGACAGCCAGTGTTACGGCTGGAGGTGAGCTGCTGGTGCCAGACGATACGGTCACTGACGTAGTGGCGGAGGTTGATCCGCCAGCATTACTACAAGTAAGTGTGTATGAATACGTCTTGTTGGTGGTCAGGGCGCCAGTACTCTGAGTCCCGCCGCTTAGATTCTTGGTGCCGCTCCAATCCCCGCTTCCAGCACAATAGGTGGGGCTGTTGCCGGTTGACCACGCCAAACTTGAACTTTCCCCGGTTTTAATTGAAATTGGGTTTGCGGATATGCTTACCGTTGGGGCTGGGGGCAGGTTCACATTTAGTCGAACATTGTTCACATAGCCGGTACCACCAGCATTAGTACAACTAAGGTTATATAAATATGCTTTTGCGGTGTAGAGGGTTCCTGTGCTTTGTGATCCGTTCGCCGACTTATTACCACTCCAATCGCCGCTAGCTGTGCACGAGGTGGGGCTATTAGTAGCACTCCAGTTTAGTGTAGCGCTATTGCCGATTAGAATGTTAGGTGGAGTTATA
Organism: uncultured Candidatus Saccharibacteria bacterium; assembly: GCA_964494415.1. GTDB lineage: Bacteria > Patescibacteriota > Saccharimonadia > Saccharimonadales > OMJO01 > CAZBRC01. The sequence goes on along the minus strand of CAZBRC010000003.1, from coordinate 5,252 downwards.
GTTAGGTTGACGGTTGGCGCACCGGGTAGAACTCCTATGCTGACAGTATCAAATGCCGAAACGTTGCCGATTTTACAGGTAAGTGTAAAGGTATAGTTTTTGACAGTATTGAGTGGTCCGGTTGATTGGGTGCCGTTGGCTGGTTTGGTCCCACTCCAGTCACCCGTTGCTGTGCAGGTGGTCGGGTTATTAACAGTGGACCAAGATAGTGTGCTAGAACCACCTGGTGTTAACGGACCTATTGGACTGGCGGATAGCGAAACAACTGGAAGATCTGGCGGCGGATCAGTCACCTTAACCGTGGCTGTCGCAAATCCGGTCCCTGCGCTGTTTTGACAGGTTAGTGTATAAGTGTAGGTTTTAGCGGTCGTTAGTTTGCCTGTTGTTGCGGGTCCAGCTGTAGGTTTTGTCCCACTCCAATCACCACTGGCCGTACATGAGGATGCGCCGTTGCCAACTTCCCAACTCAAGGTTGAACTGTCATTGGTAAAAATTGAGGTAGGATTTGCAGCCAGGGAGACTTGTGGTCGCGAGGCACCGCCGGATCCACCCTGTGCAACTGCACCGACCGAAACTCGCGAATAACTTGTCCCTGTGGCACTCTTACACGTCAAAAGGAAATTATAGGTTTGGACTTTGGTTAGCGTGGGAGTAGATTCTGACCCACTGAAAGCTTTATCGCCAGACCAATCTTCGCTAGCGGTACAACTGGTGGGGTTGTTGGCGACTTTCCAGGTTATTTTTGATGTCTTACCTACCAGCACCGATGCTGGTTCAGCTGTAATCGTGATTTCAGGGCAATTAGTGCCCGTACAGCCACCTACGCCAGTTGCGATACCGCCCCCGGGCAGCGCAGCAGCACTTTTAGTAACGCCACTTGTCTCTGGAGGTAAATCCGGATTTTGACTGGTTCCAATATTATGATCGCGTTTAAATTTGCTGTTGTTGGTCAAATACGCAAACACTCCAAAACTAAAGATACTAAGGATGATTACCGCGGCCGCACCAATGGTGATGTAGCGATTCCACTTGTTACCCTCCCCACCCGGAAGTTTTGGTAATTTGAACTTAAATCGCGACGGTGGTTGAACGTTACCAATAACCGGATCCACTACTCAATTCCTAACTGTACCGGGCGGTACGATGCGTCAAGCTGAAAATTGAGTGCTTTAGGACTCGCAGTTAATGGTATCTCAAAATCGACGACATAGGTTTTGCTCGTCTTTGGATTTAGTTGACCGCCAACCACTGTGCCAACAGGCAAATATTTTGCGGTCATAGGGTAGGCTTGCCCGTCGCTGGCAATCAAAAGCATCTGCAACCCCGGGGCAATTTGCACCGGCTGGTTGGAGGGGTTGTTAATAGCGATATCAATTGTTACCTGTTTTGTCTGATTAACTTGATCAGTCTGCCCGGCTTTTACCCCATGTATAGCCAGGGCATAAAACGGTGCATTTTGATCGGAAGTTACTTGTGGTACCGATTGTGGTGTAACAGGCTCAAGCTGGTTAGCGTGCAAAACAGCAAAAATACCTATGCCAACAGCAGAAAATACAAAAACCACTGCAAATAGTATGCCAATTCTTGCCTCTCGTTTGGGTGCATGGGATTTCATGAACACATTCCCCTCAGTTCGCTCTTATTGTACTTAAATGAATTACCATGAGCAACTTAACTTTTATCTAGTGCAAACGGGATGACGCCTCCACTCCAAATGGCATCAACGTAGAATTTGAGCGACACATCAGTCGGTGTCAGAAAACTAAGCTCTCCTTTGATAGATTCCCCTGGCGATAGTTGGCCAGCACGAAAGGGATTAGATAACGTATTCGGTGATGTGTAATAGATGTTGCCACCGCTATCTTTAACATAAGTGTCCGTGCTCGGCAGTACCTGGATTGGCGCATCGGAGCGATTCTTAACATATAGTGTAACGATGGTATATTCCTTGCCCTGTGGTGCAGTGAATGGTTTGCGACCTGCATTGGCCCGAACATCAGAGACCCTCATATCAACCACCCCCATTGAAACCGTCTGGTTGGCGGCGATGGGAGTTTGTGGCAAGGCGCTGATAACAACCGTTGGCTGCTGCCGAACATACACGAGGCTGTAGAACAAAATCGAAAATGACGCAATCAGTGTTACTACGCTGAGCCAGAAAAGTTGGCCTGTTTTACGGTTTTGCTGCATCATAATATCCCACAAAGTATGTCAAATAGTTTTTATCCGAAGTGCTGGTAGCCCCCAGTGTATGCTCGTGCCCCCTTGGGTAATCCGCCGAAGGCACCTTACCGCTTACCGCTGGCATTAAGTCTGTTCCGCAAATTCCCGAAAGTTCTACACTGGCCACACCGCTGCGGGCGATGTGAAACCCGGCGTCAAAGCCTGATACGTTTATTACCCTATCCCCCAGCCAGCCCCAACAGTTCCCTTTAGAGTTGTGAGATGATATTTCTTTAGTGCTGTAGCACGGCACCCGACCCGAGCAATAACTTTTGCCGGCACCGCCGCCAGAACTCGATCCCGAACCGCTACTAGAGCTTGAGGACGATGATGATTTGCCACCCGCAACAGCATTTTTGGAAACCGCAATTGTTGTGCTCGCCTCGGCCGTACCTGCGGCGTTACTGCAAGAGATGGTATAGGTAAAGTTACCGGTGCTGGCAAAACGTTCTGAGCTTTCGGCGCCAAATGGTGTTTTCGCTCCAGTCCACGCCCCAGAAGCCGTGCAGCTACTTGGACTACCAGTGGTTGTCCAGCTGAGAGCTGCTGCGTTGCCGACAGCCACCGTGCCAGGGTCGGCCGTGAGACTAACTGTAGGGATTTGATCAAGCGTTTGTGAGGTACTGTCACCGGCTGTAGACAATCCAGCCGTTTGTTTTTTGTCAGCCACAAACAGCCCCATAACGGCAATAACATTCATGCCAACCAAGGTTATAATCATTACGATTCCGACTAATCGCCGCAGCCACATGTCGATTAACCCTCTTTTACTGTTAGTTTTAATTTAATCATGACATTGCAAACTCTTCACTATGTATCCGTCGGTTGGGCACTGACTTCTGCTTAAACTGTGTCCGTAAGGACTTCATCATGGGGGGCGGCCCGCAAATAAAAATGTCTTTTCCACTTAGGCTACCGCTGGTTTTTTCTATGAAGTCGGCGTTTAAAAAGCCAGGCTGCTTGTCGGCAACGTAGGGTATGACTCGGAACTTACCGCCCTTTGCCATGGCGGTGTCATACAGTAGTTTCCAATCAATAAGCTCACTTTCGGTTTTAACCGAGTAGTATAAGTCGATTTGGTAGCCATCGTTTGGCAGGCTGGCCGCCATCGACAGGAACGGCGTTATACCTATACCTCCAGCCACCCAAATTTGATTAAGGTTACTGAAATTAGAATAGGTAAATCGTCCATAGGCTCCTTCGATCTCGGCAACTGTCCCCGGATGTATATTGGTAAGGTTGTTGGTGTAATCACCGAGCCCCTTTACGCTAATGCGCATGGCTCCGCTACTGGGCGCTGACGAAATCGAAAAAGGATGCCATTCCCGGCTGATTTTGTCGTGCTTGGCATTCAAAAAACGGATGAACACGAACTGGCCTGGCTTGAATGACAGTTGTTTATCAACCGGGTTAAGAAGCATGTGGGTCACACTGCCTGTTTCAACTTTGACATCTTGCACGTTATAGCGATACTTGCGGATAAGAATATTTCCCATTAATGTGCGGTAAATAAACGCAGCTAGCCCCAAGACAGCCATAAAGAGGATGTAGTATTTAAGCGGACCGTTTTTTGATGTGTCGCTCGTCACGAACAATACGTGCAGACCGGCCAAGAAGAAGGCTAAACCAAGAAACTTGTGGGTGAACAGCCATAATCTGTACGGAATTTTAATGAAGAACGTTATCAACAGCAGGCCGACCATACCCCAAAAAGCAATAATGCCCAGGAATACTGCCCATTGCTCCAATACGATCAAATGTTCAGTTGTGCCAGTTTTAAAGAGGGCGGAAATTGGCGTTAAGCCATTGGGTAACAGTAATAGCGCCGCCTGTTTCATCGATATTTGCACGTAACGCATCGACAAAAAGAATGGGTGCAGCGCGAGCATTATCAACGCTAAACCACCCAGCAGGTGGTGTGCAATGTAGACTCTGTTCAAACCGCCAAACCAGCGCTCCAGAAACTTCAGCCTAGTGGAATAAATTAAGTTGAGCGAATACATCACTAAACCAACTAAACCAGTTACCCGACCGATGGCTAACATAGTGGCCGGGAACCCATGGATTGTAGACAGAGGATGCATATCAACCCAAAGTACTACCGGAACCAGACAAAGTGAGATTGTAATCAGCCACCCCACCCAGTGTTCTGGTAATATCGTTAACAATACCTTTCGCTCGCCACGTGGCTGCATATAAGCACTACCTCTTTCTAATATACAGTATCAAAAAATGGCAGGCTTTACACCTAAAAAAAGCGGCTTATTTTTCTACAAACGTCAGAGCGTGACCCACTTTACCAGCGCGGCCAGTTCGACCAATACGGTGCACATAATCTTCGTAGGTTTGGGGCAGTGAGTAGTTGATGACATGAGTTATGTCAGATACGTCGAGTCCACGAGCAGCCACGTCAGTAGCAACCAGAATTCGAATGTCGTTGTCACGAAAACGTTTTAGTACCCGTTGTCGTTGCCCTTGAGTTTTGCCGCCATGGATTGACCCGGTCGAAAAGCCGCGTATATCCAACTCTTTAGCAAGTTTTTCGACGCTGCGATGGGTGTCGTCAAACACCAGGGTTTTGTAGCTTGAATCTTTGACTAGCAAATCGTGCAGCTTATCAATTTTCTCTGTATTGCCGGCAAAGGTGACAATATTTTGCTCGACACTATCGCTGGTTTCACTTGATTTCACCGAAATGTGTACGGGATCCACCGAGAAACTAGTAATGATAGATTTTACTTTGCTGTCTAAGGTTGCTGAGAAATAAAAGCTTTGCTTTTGGTCGTGAGTTTGTCCCAGAATATGACGGATATCGTTCACGAAGCCCATATCCAGCATACGGTCGACTTCATCGAGTACGATGATGTTGCAGTCGTGTAGTTTCAATGACCGTCGTTCAAGGTGGTCTTTAATACGACCCGGTGTGCCAATAATGATTCGAGGGTTCCAGCGCAGTTCTTGGAGTTGTGGCCCCATCGCCATGCCGCCAATTAATAATGCACCATCAAGACCGCTTCCCTTAGCAATTT
>CAZBRC010000002.1:0-36570 GCA_964494415.1 uncultured Candidatus Saccharibacteria bacterium | reverse complement strand
GATTTTAATACTCGATGAAGCCACCAGTAGCTTAGATAGCCGGAGCGAGGCAATGGTTCAGGAAGCCCTAGAACGTCTTATGAAAAACCGCACTACCATCATCATTGCCCACCGTTTGAGTACTATTCAACACGTTGACCAGATTGTGACAATTCAAGGTGGGGCTATCCACGAGGTTGGCTCACCAGCCGAGCTGGCTAAAACTAACGGCGTCTACGCGCAGTTACTAGCTTTACAACGCGGTGACAAAACTGAGGCCAAAACCCAAAAACTTAAAGCCTACGAAATTGCCAGTTAGTTTAGGTTTGCGTCATTCAAAGTGCGGTATACTAGACAAGTTATCAGTGTAAGGAGGGTTCATGGCCAAAGTACACCAGCGCATTTTCGCAATTGTGGGGGCACTACTGTTCTTTATTTCATCAATCGCGTTAACAGTGGCTGTGTTCTGGCAAATCCACCAGACTAATCAAGCCGAGAAGGCTCAAAAAGCTACCGACAGTAGTCAAACTAACCAAACAACACCACAGGAGGGTAAATTGCAGGGAACAAAACTCGAGGGCTTCACGCCCGTTACCAAGGTAGATCAGCTACAAAAAATTGACCTAACCGCTGGCAGTGGCGATGCCGTTAAAGCCGGTGACACTGTCACCGTACACTACACCGGGGCCGTGGCAGCAACTGGTGTTATCTTTCAGAGCTCTCACGACATGGGTCAACCCATTAGCTTTGGCTTGAACCAAGTGATTAAGGGTTGGACCGACGGAGTGCCCGGTATGCAAGTTGGCGGCAAACGTCGCTTATTGATTCCCGCCGACCAGGCTTACGGAGCTAACCCGCCATCAGGTTCTGGTATCCCTGCCAACGCCGATCTAGTATTCGACATCGAATTAGTCAAGGTGGGGCAGTAACCCCAAATATAGGCCAAAAAGTAGCAAAAAACACAATATGTGGGGGTATTGACTTAACCATAAACGCTAGAGTAAACTACCTATTGTAGTCCAAAACCGGTCCAGTGAGGGGACGGTAGCAAACTAAAAACTATAAAGCACAAACATTAAAAGAGGGGTACATACTATGCCGAAGAATATTACTATCTTTACGACCAATACCTGCGGGTATTGCGTAATGGTTAAAAAATGGTTAGCTGCCAAAGGCTATGCCTATGAAGAGGTAAATCTCGATAGTGACCCAACTCGCCAAAAAGAAGCCTTCGAATTGAGTGGCCAATTATCAGTGCCAATCACCGTTGTGACCAAGCAAGATGACAGCCGAGAAGTAGTCGTTGGCTACAACCTGGCTCGCCTGGCTCCTGCTGTAAGCTAGTCCATCACCAAAACACCAAAAGCATAATATGGAAACGTGCCCCCGTGGGCATGTTTTCAAAACGGGTTCACAACGAACCTTAGTGATGTGAATCAATGATTAAATGGTAAACAAACTTTAATATTAAAGAGAACCAAACTATAATACAGAGGACGTATGGCGGAGATTGAAACACACGACGTAGTAATGATTGGGGCTGGTCCAGCAGCCTTAAGTGCAGCTATTTACACCACCAGAGAAGATATCGACACCGTGCTTTTTGAGAAGGGTGTTATCGGTGGTTTAGCGGCAGTGACAGATTGGGTGGACAACTATCCAGGCTTTGCCGAGGGCTTGGCTGGACTCGACTTGGCCTCGGCCTTACAAGCTCAGGCCGAGCGTTTTGGTGCCGATATTCGTTTGGGTGAAGTTTTGTCGCTCAAGAGAGAGGGTGACCACCTTTTGTTAGATACCACCGATGGGCCAATGCACGCCCGAGCAGTTTTAATTGCCACCGGCAGTGACTACAAGAAACTTGGCATACCCGGCGAATCAGAATATTACGCCCGCGGCGTGCACTATTGTGCAACCTGTGATGGGGCGTTTTATCGCGATAAACGGTTGGTAGTGGTCGGTGGTGGTAACTCGGCCGTCCAAGAAGCAATTTTCTTGACTCGTTTTGCTTCCCACATTGATTTACTGGTACGTGGTGACAAATTCCGAGCTTCCGAAATTCTCCAGAATGATCTAAAAAAACACACCGATAAAATTACCGCGCACATGAACACTACGACTGACGAAATCGTCGGTGAAGATGGGAAAGTTGTCAAAGTTGTCGGTACAGCTAAATCTCAGGGAAAGAAAGTAGAGTTTAAAACAGATGGTGTCTTCGTCTTTGTTGGGCTCCAACCCAACACCGACTTCCTCAAGAAAAGCGCCGTCGAGTTAGACGAGATTGGTATGGTAAAAACCAATGACTCGTTGGAGACTAATGTGCCAGGTGTATTTGCTGCAGGCGACGTCCGCAGCGGAGCGACGATGCAGATTGCGAGTGCGACAGGTGAGGGTGCTACGGCTGCTCTCATAATGCGCCAGTATTTAGAAGAACAGGAACGTAATGCCCACGGAAAGGAGCACTCATGAGTCAAATCGATTTATTTGAGCTATCTCTCTTACAGACTCGAGCCAGTCGGAATCTACGACTGCCGATTAATCGTCGGCTAGAGGAGTACAACCTGACCATGATGGAGTGGTTAGTGTTAAGCGTGGCAGCTACAGGCAAGAGTAATGGTCTGAGCATGACAGCCGTAGCTACAGCCTTGGACGTGACCATGCCACAAGTCACAGCCCTTTGTAACAAACTTGTCAAAATGCGTTTGCTGCGACAAAAAACTCAAGCGAGCGATCGCCGCAGCCGACACATCATTCTGACGGCCAAGGGTCGCAGTACCCTGGACAATGTTAACGCGACCCTGGGAAGTGTCCGCCAAGAATTGGACAAGCAGTTCGGGTCAAAAGACCTTGCGACCTATAAGACCCTACTGAGTAATTTAGCGCACAATAGTTAAGCGACTCTTAATACCCATCCACAATTTGGGGCAAGTGCTACAATGAAGGGGTAATAGGAGGGTCTATGAAGCGAGCATATCTCATTATTCTGGCGGTCGTGATTATTGGCGTCGGGGCCTTTTTGATAGTTCAAAATAATAATTCAAGTGACGAGACCAGCAGTACTAACAACGGCTCATCAAGCCAGTCGTCTACGACATCAAACCAGAATGACCAAGAAAACCAAAATGAGGTCAGCATCAGCGACATGACCTTTTCTCCCGATAAAATAACGGTAAAAAAGGGTACAAAGGTTACCTGGACGAACAATGACGATACAACCCATACCGTAACATCGGACAGTGGTAAGACCCTGGATAGCGGAAGTCTTGATCGGGGTGAAAGCTACACCGTCAGTTTTGACACAGCCGGCACCTACCCGTACCACTGTTCATTCCACAGCAGCATGACTGGCACCGTTACGGTTACGGACTAGGTGCGGGATAACCTGGGAAATAGTCGCCAATTAACTGGTCGCCGGTAATTCCGGCCGCGTACAGCTCTTCGATCAAGCTTTCTACCATCGGCTCTGGGCCAGAAATATAAATACGACGGTTCTTTACGTTTGGCATAGCTAAGATCTGTTCGGTTGTTAGCTTGCCGGTTACATAGTTTGTTGGCATATCGTAGTCTTCAAAAAGGTCCTTAAAAGCGATCTCCTCTGGCGAGCTCGTAGCGTAGAGCAGGGCGATATCCCGCTGCTCGTGATGAGCGGCGAGCTCTTTGACGATGCTATGGAATGGGGTGACACCAATACCGCCAGCTACGAACAGCAAAGGAATTGACTCGTCTTTGGGAAGCACAAAATCACCCATCGGTTCTGCAAACTGCAGTTGTGTGCCAGGCTGAAGTTTGAGTAGCGTCTGCTTAAAACTACTTGGTTGAGCGGTAATCTTTGTCGTAATAGTCAGCCAGTCATCACTTGGGGCTGAGGAAAGTGTAAACCAACGCTTATCACCTCTATCATCTACTGATTTGTGGGGAAGACGAAGTTCCGTAAACTGTCCAGCCAGGTAGTGCAGTGGTTGAGCCGGCCTAAAATAGAACGTCTTGATGTTTTGAGCTGTATCTTCCAGGTGGTCGTACGTGACTTGCATAGAGTGGTGCTATGTAGCGCTTCGCTTGGGTTTACGTAAAAATTGCAGCTTGTCAGGTACATTGGTCGTAACACTAATGTCGGGGTAGAAAAACTTCAAAAAGCGTCCCAACCAAGGCTTATTAACAGTGTAGACAATGATCTCCAGCTTATAACGTCGTGCCAAATAGTATGTTAAAGGATTGAGTAGCCAAAAGTTTAAATCGATTCCGGTGAAATCCAACGAGCGCGCGGCACGAATGACTTCAAAAGGATTAGTCTGTTCTAGGGCGTAGACTGGGACTTGAGGCTGCAATTCGTGGAACGAGTACAGTTCCGCATGGTTAAACGATATGACCTTAACGTCCTTAATAGTGTGTTTATTCAAAAAGGTGGCCAATGGTTCTGCCCAATTGCTTTCTTTGCCTTCGATAACAATCGGCGTGTCACCGGCAGCCCGGACCGCCTCGTGCAATGTCGCAATGACCTGACCATTGTGAAGTGGCACCTTTCGTAGTTTGGCGAGGTTGTGTTTATGGATATGGTGATCGTGCTCACTAACTCGGGCAAGGTGTCGATCGTGGCTTAAAACTAGCTTGCCATCCTTGGTGGTGCGGATATCAAACTCAATGCCATCAACACCAGCCTTAATAGCAGCGTGAATACTTTCGACAGTGTTTTCCAGCGCTAGACCAGCCGCGCCGCGATGACCAATAATTTTCATTTCTTTTAGTGTACAATAATTGAGAAGTAAAGGAGAACAACAATGGCAGATGTCAGCTATGGTGATGACGCTCCCTCAATTGTGAATGTTGTTATAGAAATTCGCAAAGGGGAACGCAATAAGTACGAAGTCGATAAGAAAACTGGCCGACTATTCCTAGATCGTGTAAATGCGACGATGCTTGGCTATCCAGCCGATTACGGCTATGTCCCAGATACGCTCTGTGAAGATGGCGACCCTATCGATGCGCTTTTGATCATTGATGAGTCAGTTCCTCATGGCGTAGTTGTACCTTCCCGACCGATCGGGGTTTTATATATGGTTGACGATGGCGAAGGTGACGAAAAACTAATTTGTGTCCCGGCTGATGACGTAACCAAGGATCACATTAAGGAGCTGAAAGACCTGGGAGAGAATTTTAAACAAGTCATTGAGCACTTTTACTCGCACTACAAAGATTGGAAAAAAGGCTGGAAGGGTGTCGACGTTCACTTTAATGGCTGGGGTGATGCCGCCGCCGCCCAAAAAGCCATAACCGAATCTATTGATCGCGCGAAGAAATAAAATTTTCGATTTTAGCCAAACAGCGTTGGTAGAACGCTTTGTCATGCCGATGCGTCAAGAGTGAGGCGACAGCGTTCGGTTTTACCCAGCGGGCTTCGGGGTTGTCAGGGTCTATAGGCTTGAGGTCAGTTTGGGGTGTCGTGTAAAGGCTAATAGCTATTTGTTTTAATTCTGAGGTATCATCACCACCATCCAAGGCAATCCTATGACGTTGGTATGTACCAAGCGACTCAACAAACGTCAGCTTGGTTATGCCAGCTTCTTCTTGTATCTCTCGTCGCGCGGCAATCTCTGCAGTCTCGCCGGGCTCAATATGGCCTTTGGGCAAAGACCAAGAACGGCCGTGCTGATTTACCACCAAGACCAAATTATTTGGTCCGATAACAACTCCACCAGCAGTGTTTGTGTGCTTCATACTAGAAGTTTAACAGACGCAATAGTTGCGAACCTAGTCGTAACACCGTAGAATAAGTGTATAAATGCTAATGCTAACTTTAGTGTACGGGGGCAGTATATGAAGATACGAATAGCTATTAACGGCTTTGGACGGATTGGGCGTAACGCCTTCAAGATTGCCAATGAGCGGTCCGATCTTGAGATTGTGGCCATCAACGACTTAACGGATACCGAAACACTGGCTTACTTACTCAAGCATGACAGCAATTACGGTACATACGATCGGGAAGTAGGTTTCGATCCAACCCATATTATTGTGGGTAAGGATAAAATCAAAGTTACAGCCGAAAAAGACCCCACCCAGCTACCATGGAAAGAACTAAAGGTTGATGTCGTTATCGAATCAACCGGTCGATTCACCAAAAGCGAAGACGCTGCCATGCACCTAACGGCAGGTGCAAAAAAAGTGGTTATCTCGGCGCCGACCAAAAGTGCTGACATCGAGACGTTAGTAATTGGCGCTAACGAAGATCAGCTAAAACATGCCGGTGATATTGTTAGTAACGCTAGTTGCACCACCAACTCGGTGGCCGCTGTCATGGCCATTATGGACGAAGCCTATGGCGTCGAAAAAGCTATGCTAACCACCGTGCACAGTTACACTGCCAGCCAAGCGTTGCAAGACGGACCAGCTAAAGACAAGCGTGAATCACGAGCTGCTGCCGAAAACATCGTTCCAACCACCACCGGTGCTGCTGTAGCCGTAACCTTGGCATTACCACAGCTTAAAGACAAATTTGATGGCGTCAGTATCCGCGTGCCCAGTCCAGTGGTAAGTTTGAGCGATGTAACCATGTTGCTTAAAAAGCCCACCACTAAAGACGATATCAACACCGTATTTAAAAAGGCTGTAAAGGAACCGTATTTCCAAGGTATTCTTGATGCAACCGAAGAAGAACTAGTCAGCAAAGATTATGTTGGGAATAGCCACTCTGGAATTGTTGATCTGCCTTTAACAAATGTAGTTGGTGGCAATCTAGCTAAAGTTGTCGTCTGGTATGACAACGAATGGGGATACAGTAACCGTTTAGTAGAGTTGGTGGCCGACGTTGGTCAGCACATTCACAAAAAAGCGAGCTAACATGAAAGTCTACGTCGGCGCTGATCATAACGGCTATCACCTTAAGGCGGCTATTATTAAGTACTTGAACAAAGCTGGCTATGAGGCGGCTGATGACGGTGGTGAGGTTTTAGATCCTCATGATGATTTCCCAGTCTTTGCAGCCCGAGTTGTGAAAGATGTGCTTTCGAGCGACGACAAGGATGCCCGTGGCATATTAATTTGTGGTAGCGGTCAGGGTATGTGTATGGCCGCCAACCGGTTTAAGGGCATTAGGGCGGCTTTTGCACACAATATGCAGTCAGTGCGGGCTTCACGAAACGATAGCGACAGCAACGTCCTCTGTTTACCAGCAGACGACCTAAAGAAAGATGCTGCTGCGTTTGGCTTGATTGATGCTTGGTTAGATACACCGTTTGCCGGATCGGCGCGTTTTATACGACGCATAAAAGAAATGGACGAGATGAACTAACATGGCGGTAATCTGCCCAACTGTTACAGCAACCGATTTACATCAATTCCGAGAACAAATGGAGCGCGTTAGCGCGTTTTCGCTGCGGGTACATATTGATCTGATGGATGGTCAGCTGGCTCCAACGGTGTCCCCGGCTATGGATCATATTTGGTGGCCGGATAATGTAATTGCTGACTTGCATGTTATGTATAAGTGGCCACTGGAGCATCTAGCAACCCTGATACACCTAAAGCCTAACCTGGTGATTGTGCACGCTGAGGCTGAGGGAAACTTCTTACATTTAGCTCGTTCATTGCATCAAGAAGGTATCCGAGCCGGTGTGGCCATTATGCCCCAGACTGAACCAGCGGTAATCGAAAAAGCACTGGGCTACATTGATCACGTTTTAATATTCTCGGGTGATATCGGTAAGTATGGCGGCAAAGCTGACACCAATCTGTTACGGAAAGTCGATTACATTCGCAACAAACAACGTGGTATCGAAATTGGCTGGGACGGCGGCATAAATCAGACTAATGCATCCTCGCTGATTGCTGGTGGTGTTGATGTGCTGAACGTCGGTGGATCTATCCAGCATGCTACTGATCCAGCGGCTATGTACTCCACTCTTAAATCGATTGCGGAGCAACAAGCTTAGCGGTCAGTAACCAGGCTGCTATAATCATAAGTAATATGGCTGGCAACAAGGTGGGCGCAAAATTATCCATAGAAGAGCTCGAGCTCAAAGCTAACCTCATCCGTGAGGAGATTATTAAGATGCTCGAACACGCTGGCAGCGGTCACAGCGCCGGCCCACTTGGTTTGGCCGACATTTTTACTGCTTTGTATTTTGACGTGCTTAAACATGACCCCAAAAAGCCAGACTGGGATGAGCGAGATATTCTATTACTGAGTAATGGGCACTGTGTGCCAGTTCGCTACGCTACAATGGCCGAAGCCGGTTACTTTGAGCGTAAAGAACTGCTCACGTTACGACAATTTGGCACGCGACTACAAGGACACCCAGAACGTCTCAAACTGCCCGGTCTTGAATCGACCAGTGGACCGTTGGGCAGTGGGTTGAGTCAGGCGTGTGGCATGGCCTTGGGTTTGCGCATGGATAAGGCGATTCATCGTTGGGTGTACGTCGTAATGGGTGACGGTGAGCTCGACGAAGGCAACGTGTGGGAGGCTGCTATGCTGGCCGGCAAATATAAACTTGGTAACATTACCGCCATTATTGACCGCAATAATATTCAGATTGATGGCCCAACCGAGACCGTCATGCCACTAGAAGATTTGCGCGATAAATGGGAAGCCTTTGGTTGGCACGTCATCGAAATTGATGGCAATAACATTGAGGCAGTGATTGACGCCTGCGCCATGGCCCGGGCTGTCGTCGAAAAACCAGTTGTTATCATTGCTCACACCATACCTGGCAAAGGTGTTGATTTTATGGAATACGATTTTCATTGGCATGGTATGCCGCCAGATCACAAACAGGCAGTCGAAGCCCTGCATGAGTTGCGTACACTCGGTGGAAAAATTAGGAGTGAGCACCAGTAGCTATGATTAAATTGCATTTAATTCCTGACATCGACAAACCAAAGCTGGAAGAACCGATCCGGAAAGGCTTTGGCCGGGGCTTGGCAGAAGCCGGCCGCCGTGACGAACGAGTGGTCGCAGCTTGCGCTGACTTAACCGAATCAACTCAGATGAGTCTCTTTAAGGAAGCCTTTCCGGATCGGTTCGTCGAAATCGGCGTAGCTGAACAAAACTTGGTTACCGTTGGCTCCGGCCTAGCGGCCATCGGCAAAATTCCGTTTGTGTCCAGCTACGCCGCCTTTAGCCCAGGCCGCAACTGGGAGCAGATTAGAACGACCATTTGTTTAAATGATCAACCGGTTAAGATAGTGGGTTCCCATGCCGGCATCTCGGTTGGTCCGGACGGGGCTACCCACCAAATGCTCGAAGACATTACGCTTATGAGAGTATTGCCAAACATGACGGTAATAGTGCCGGGTGATAGTGTTGAAGCCGAAAAAGCCACCTTAGCCATGGCAGCCGACAAGCGACCAGGATATTTGCGGTTGGCCCGCGAAGCCACGCCAGTCTTTACCACCAAGGACACTCCCTTTGAAATAGGCAAGGCGTATGTGATGGCCGAGGGGCAAGATCTAACGATTATTTCGACCGGTGCTATGACGTATCAAGCGCTCTTGGCAGCCGAACGCCTGTTTGCTAAAGGCATAGATGTCGAAGTCGTGCACGTGCCCACTATCAAACCATTAGATGAAACCACCATCTTACGAAGTGTTCGTAAGACCCAAAAAGTAATCACGATCGAAGAAGGTCAAATAGCCGGCGGACTGGGCGGCGCGATTGCCGAACTACTGAGCGAGGAGCTACCGGTCCCAGTTATCCGAATGGGCATTAAAGACCGCTTTGGCGAATCAGGCAAACCAGATGAGCTACTCAAGCACTTTGGGCTAACGGCCGAACATATCGTGCTGCAAGCACACCACATTGTGTCCAAAGACTAACCCCTGGTTGTTCTACTCGAAGATTCGTTTTTTTAAGAACAATAAGCGAGCAAAAACCACAAAAGCGTGTAGAGCAATAATCTCTGTTAGCATGCCAACAAAACCAGCTTTAAACGCGGCTACTTTGGGCCAGGTGTCTAGGGCGATGCGGTATTGTTGCATGCTAAAGGGCAGGATGGCTTTCCAGAAGGCACTAATGTAGAACACCAAAATAATAAGCACCATTATCCTGAACAGTGTCCGTTTGAGGAATTGACGAAGCGGCGAAGACGTATCGACATTACGGGGGTGGACATACTTAGTGAGAGCGAGGTCATTGCCAAGTTCATCAGAGAAGGTCGTCAGCACCCAGATTAGGGCATATACCAACAAGCCAACCAGCGCCCAAAAAATAATCACAACCGCACTGCGAGTGGCGCCAACGCCAATGAAGCGGTCGAGCAGACTATTAATCGAGCCCAAGATAAGATCGCGAAAATTGAAGTACCGCGGCACATAAATGAAGTCTCGGACAAAACTCACATTACTAACAATCAGCGTCACAATACTCAAAAAGAAATAGATAACCAGTTCACTCACCGAAGGAGTCAACCAAGATAGAGCCATCATCAGACGGGTTTGTTTGTTTCGCATGTTCCTTCCTATTATATGCTATGCTGGAAAGCATAAACAAGATGAATAACTTTGAAGAAAATTGTCAAAAAGCCCGGGCTGCTATGGTGCGCGCTCGTACCGAGCATTTTGCGCTCGGGGCGTTTAATCTAGATAACCAAGAAACACTTATCGCAGTAGCAAATGCGGCTGCCAAATTAAAGGCTCCAGTGCTGGTTGAGGTGAGTCAGGGTGAAGTCGAAATGCTAGGGTTGGCCAATGTCCGGGATATGGTCGACAACTACAAAGAACAGTTTGGCATAGAGATGTACATTAATCTTGATCACAGCCCCAGTGTTGAAGCCGCCAAGGCCGGAATTGACGCTGGTTTTGAATTTATTCACATTGATGTGAGCCAGGCAAATCACGACGCGAGTGAAGAAGATATTATCGCCGCCACCAAAGAAGTGGTGGCCTACGCTCAAAAAACCGGTGCTTTAGTCGAAAGCGAGCCTCACTACTTTGGTGGCGGCTCCAACCTCTTTAAAGAAGCCTTTGACTACGAAGAAATTAAGAAAACCTTTAGCACACCGGAAGGTGCGCGGGCGTTTGTTGAAGCCACTGGCATTGACACCTATGCAGCAGCTATTGGTAACCTTCACGGCCAGTACCCCGTTCCCAAAATGCTCGATTTAGAGCTATTAAAGCAAATCCGGGCAGCCGTTGACTGTAATATTTCTTTGCATGGCGGCAGCGGTACACCCGGTCATTTCTTTGAGGATGCCGTCAAAATCGGTGTCAGCAAAATCAATATTAACTCGGATATGCGGGTGGCCTATCGCCAAACGCTCGAAAAAGTTTTAGCCGAGAATCCTGATGAATACGCCGTAGTGAAGTTAATGGACCAGGTCATAGCGGCTGTACAAGCGGTTGTCGAAGAAAAAATTGCTTCCTTTGATTCTGCCGGAAAAGCGCGACCCTAGTCAAAGTCGGCTCGCTGTGGCACAATAGGCATAAGCAAAATAACGATAAAAGGGTGGTATGAGTCAACTTGATGTAATTAGCGTAGGCGATATCGTTACAGACGCCTTTATTAAACTGCTCGACGAGCAAGCCAAAACTTACGAAGACTCCCATGGCCTGTGGCTTGCCATGCCCTTTGGCATGAAGGTGCCATTTGATCACGCCGAGATTATTGAAGGTGTTGGCAATGCGGCTAACGCGGCGGTTAGTTTTGCACGGCTCGGTTTTAAAAGTGGCTTAGTCGCTAATGTTGGTGGTGATCAACACGGCCGAGATATGATAGCAGCTCTTCATAAAAACAAAGTCGACACTCGCTATATCCATATAAATCCCAGCAAGACGAGTAACTACCACTATGTTCTGTGGTACAAAGAAGAACGCACAATTTTAATTAAACACGAGGAATACGCCTATCACTGGCCACATTTAACTAAAAAAGAAGTACCACGATGGATTTACTTCAGCTCAATTAGTAAAAACGCGCTTGATTTCCATGATGATTTGATCGAATGGATGGAGCGATATCCGGACACAAAATTGGCATTCAACCCTGGCACATTCCAGATAGAAGCCGGTACACAGCGCCTAAAACACGTCTACGCTCGCACAGAGTTGCTGGTTTTGAACCGTGAAGAAGCCGCCCTGGTGTCTGGTGGTAAAACCGATGACTTACATGACTTATTTGACCGCTTACACAAGCTTGGCCCCAAAATAGTCGCAATAACTGATGGCCCAGACGGTGCCTATGCCAGTGACGGCACTAAACGATTATTCATGCCACCATATCCTGACCCTAAGCCACCGTTTGAGCGGACTGGAGCAGGCGATGCTTTTACCTCGACCTTTGTGGCCGCCATCATGAAAGGTAGTAATATCGAAGGTGCTTTGCAGTGGGCACCAATTAATTCGATGTCAGTAGTGCAAGATTTGGGTGCTCAGCGAGGATTGCTTACTCAACATCATATGGCTGAGCTTCTAAAGAAGGCTCCGCGCTGGTATCAACCAAAACCGTTTTAACAGCTTTGGTTACAATTCTTTGAGCCTTACGTACAACGCGGTGGGCGCTCCGCTGTTCTTTGAACGATTTGTGCAGTGAAATACCGCTTTCCACCGATTGTTTGGCGGCGTGTAGGTAGCCGGCTCCAAGTAGAGTACGGACCGCAGTGTTTTTTGCCAGAGGTGAAACAGCAACCGTGCCGAGGGCATATAATTCAATAGATTTAAGTTTGCCGCGTTTTTGTGCCCGTGTATCGAGGCCTTGTGCGTCCGCCACTACGCGATCAACACAGGTAACCACATCACGGGTGGTTATGATACCGGCTGCAGCCGCAACCGTTGAGCCATAGACAATATTGCCTTTCTCAAGCTCATTTTTGGCGATGGCGGCCATGGTTGTGTCCGCAAATGCTTTGTCAGTAAGGTGATCGAGCCAAGCCTGGAAAGGACGGGGCTGAGATTCATCTTTACCTTGCCGAGCCCGGCCCCAACGAGCAGCCAGCCCCTCTAGGTCTGTCAGGCTTAAGCCAAGGTAGGCACCAGCGGCTCCCCAGCTTTGATAATCTGGCGTACGTTCGATGTGCTTTGCTAGCATGACACCACCGACGCCACGTGTAATACTGAGCGCATCAGCTAAAAGCTCAGCACCTACACCGAGAGCATCAAAGTGTGGTTCAATTTCAGACGTACTGCCAACGATTGCCTGTAGTTGCTCCTCTGTAATCTCGGGAGCTTCTTGAATAGTCATTGCTTGACATGGTACGAGGAATGCAATCAAATAACAAGCCCGGGGTTACCGTAGACCACACCGGTGTTATGCTTAAGGTAACTATGTCAAAATACATCTCATAGTTATTGGGCGCTCCAGAACCCGCCTTTGGTATGGCTGTAAAGAAACTGGAGCAGGCAAGTGGTGACCCAAGTGTCGATGTTCGCCTAACGGCTGAGATTGTTGGTAAGAGTCACGTTAAGATGCGAGAACTCGGTCTTGACCCTAATGACACGACACCAAAAGAGCTGTACGCCGCCCTGCAAAACTTGGTCGCTAAACACGATGCTTTTTTATGTCGCCGTTTTGGCGGTGATGATCCGGCTGATGTCGAAGATGTGCTGAGTCGGGTTAAGTTGATTGTGGACCGTCTGGGCGTGCCTAAGCAGGCGTGGGTGCTTCGTCACAGTGTCGCCAAGCGCATGCTTAAGAATCACCCGCCAAAACGGCTCATGAAGCTACTCGGCTATCGTTCGCTCGAGTCTATGCTGAAGAGAGAACCAGTCAGCCATATCTTTGCGGTACTGGGGCTGAGCGAGACAGATAAATGGATGCAAGAGTTCCACCGCCAATACAAGCACCTTCACCCCAGTGATTTTGAAACCCGTAAGATCGAAGTAATCTTGCTCAGTGGTCGTAAGTGGGAAAAGCTAGCCGCTACTTATAGCGAAAAATATCACCACAATATCACGCACCTCAAAGAACTAGGTGCGGTCGTCATCATGCCACTTCCCGTCAAGAAAATGCCCGGCCTGACGTTAATCGCCACGGTTATGTTGCTGCACTACATAAATGAGATCCGCCTTTATAGTGCGTATTTTAAAATGCAACAAGTTCATTCTGACTTTGGAGGTTTGTTGGTAAAAACCTTAACCGAGGACCCTGCCGATCACGTGACTATGGGTGGCCAAGCCGTTCATTGGCGGATCGTTCAGCGACACTTTGGCCGGCCCGATCAGCGGCGCTATTACCCAGAGATATTTGAGCCGCATGTTCAACCAGAAGATCTTGAGTGGCGTAAAGCCGAAGAAGTATTATTCCATCTGGAGCCAGCTTTGCACTTCTGGTTCGACATAGATTACGTAGCCCTACCAACATCTGGTAATCCAGTTAGCTTTAATCTACTCGATATGACGGTTTGCTATGTTAATGGGCTCGACTACAGTCAACGCATGACTCATTACTTCCGCGACTCACTTTGGAATGAACTTTGTTTGCGTTATATTGCCGAGAAGCCGCTCGAGGTCCAAGTATTAAAGCAACTCGACAACGACCTTCTGCAACCAGATCTGCTCGATCTAATAGAGTTGGAGCTGTAAATGGGGCAGGGTGGGGCATTACAGTATGCAATCTGTGTATCCGGAGCCGCCGCCGGCGATACCGTTGAACCTGACAAGCGGCTGGCTGAGCGTCTGGGGGCTTCGATTGCTAAACATGGTCACATACTGACAACTGGTGCTACCATCGGGCTACCGTTTTATGCTGCCAAAGGTGCCAAAGAAGCTGGTGGCTATAGTGTTGGCTTTTCACCGGCAGCCAGTGTTCGGGAACACATCCGAAAATATCGGCTGCCACGGGAGTACTTCGATTTCATTAGTTACACCGGCATGCAGTACGTTGGCCGCGACACATTTTTGATTCAATCTTCGGATGCCATAGTGACAGTCGGTGGCCGTTTTGGTAGCTTACACGAGTTTGTGACTGCCCTAGAAGCACACAAACCCGTCGGCATACTAACTGGTTCCGATGGTGCTGCCGACGTTATTCCGGAGCTTATGCGCGTGCTTGAGGCTCCCAGCCAGCACTTGGTGGTTTACGATGACAACCCAGAGAACTTGGTGGCTAAAATGGTGGCAATTTTGGACCACGAGTATCAAGACGTTCGTAAAGACCTATTGCGTAGTGAGCACTGGTTTGCCACACACAAGCCCAAGCCAAACGGCTAGGATTCCTGTTACAATGAGAGGATGTCTAAGTTTGAGCTCTCATCGGATTACAAGCCCTCTGGCGACCAGCCAGCGGCTATTGCCCAGTTAACCAAAGGGCTACAAGCCGGCGCCAAAGAGCAGGTCTTGCTCGGTGTCACAGGCTCAGGTAAAACGTTTACCATGGCAAACGTCGTCGCCAATATCCAAAAGCCCACCCTGGTGTTGAGTCATAACAAAACCCTGGCGGCCCAACTGTATAACGAATTCAAAACCTTTTTCCCTAACAATGCCGTTCATTACTTTGTAAGTTACTTCGATTATTACCAGCCAGAAGCGTACATACCGCGCAGTGACACGTATATCGAAAAAGACAGCCAAATTAACGAAGAAATTGATCGCCTGCGCCACGCAGCTACCGATGCGTTGCTGAGTCGTCGTGATGTTTTAATCGTGGCAAGTGTTAGCTGTATATATGGTATTGGTTCGGTGCAGGATTATGATAGCCTGGCGGTTCAGATCGCTACCGGTACACGCCGAGTGCGCGATAAATTATTGCGACAACTGACGGACATTCAGTATCAACGCAATGATATAGATTTCCATCGTGGCACCTTCCGGGTGCGTGGTGATGTTGTTGATGTCTTTCCAGCCGGTGAGGAGCTAGCCTATCGCATTGAGCTGTTTGGTGACGAAGTTGAGCGGATTACCCAAATCGATCCTTTAACCGGAGAAATTCTGGCAAAAAAGAACGAGATTAAGATTTTCCCCAGTAGTCACTATGTCACACCAGAATCAAAGCTTAAGTTGGCACTTGGCAAAATCCAGGATGAACTGGGTGAGCGGCTACAGTATTTCAAGAAGCATAACTTATTGCTCGAGGCTCAGCGACTCGAACAACGCACCCGATTTGATCTTGAGATGATGGAAGAAACCGGCTTTGTTAAAGGTATCGAAAACTACAGTCGTTATTTGACCGACCGTGAACCTGGCGAGCAGCCGGCAACCTTGCTTGACTACTTCCCGGATGACTTCGTCATGTTCATAGATGAGTCACACATGACCATCCCACAACTGCGCGGCATGTACAATGGCGACCGTGCCCGTAAGGAAGTTTTAGTTGAGCATGGCTTTCGCTTGCCCAGCGCACTCGATAACCGGCCACTGACATTTACGGAGTTCGAAAAACACGTCAATAAACTGGTCTATGTGAGCGCCACGCCGGCCGAATATGAACTAACCCGTAGTCCCGAGCCGGCTCAACAAGTAATTCGGCCAACCGGTTTGTTAGATCCAGTCATCGAAGTTCGCCCCGTCGACGGACAAGTCGATGACTTGATAGCAGAGATCCGCGCAACCGTAAAAAAACACCAGCGGGTGCTCGTAACAACGCTAACTAAGCGCATGGCCGAAGATTTAACTGACTACCTCAAGGAACTTAACATCAAAGTAACCTACCTGCACAGCGACGTGGACACCCTCGACCGCACCGATATTTTAAGGGACCTTCGCTTAGGTACCTATGATGTGGTAGTAGGTATTAATCTGTTGCGCGAAGGGCTCGATTTACCAGAGGTCAGTTTAGTGGCTATTCTTGATGCCGACAAAGAAGGCTTTTTGAGGAGCGAACAGGCGCTGATTCAGACTGTCGGCCGAGCCGCCCGGCACGTAGAAGGTCGGGTAATTATGTATGCCAATACCGTGACTGGGAGTATGCGCCGAACCCTTGATGTTACCGAGCGCCGTCGGCAAATTCAAACCGAATACAACAAGGCCCATAAGATAACTCCTCAAGGTATTTCCAAGGCGGTCGAAAAAGGCATGAGACCTGACTTGCCAGAAGAAGCCAAGCGGGCGAAGCTGGATCTTAAGAAAATACCCAAGGACGAATACGGCCATCTATTAAAGGATTTGACATCTCAGATGGACTTAGCAGCCGCCAACCTGGAGTTTGAAAAGGCGGCCGAGCTACGCGATATCATTAATGACATCAAGAAAAAGCTATAATAAGTACTAAATTATTTTTACACCCGGAATAACTGCAATCACGGTACGAACGGCAGTTTCGCCACCGTGGTAGGCGCCAATAAGCGTACCTGGAACAACACCCAGTACCCTGTCCACCGCACGGTCACCTATCAGATGGAAGAGGTCACGAGCAGCATCAGCCACGGCTACAAGTTCGGCTCGTGCATCAAATGGTGGTACGACGTTAGCACTTTGAGCAAGAGTAGCCTGTAAGGCGTGTGATTCGAACTCTTCTATCTCGGCTAACGTTAATGCCATAGTGCGTTCCTTTACCATAAGCATGCTCTCAAAGATTACGTTTGTAAAGCGTTTTTGGGTAGAAAGTCCACAAGTGAGCCTGTTATACTAAGCCTGAAATGGCAAAATTGAGTGAAGCGGAAGTTATTAAACTGGCAAAGTTGGCTCGTCTACATTTGGACGCCAAAGACGTACCGAAATACCAAAAAGAAATTTCGGCGATATTAGATTATGTTGAGCAGCTGCAGACTGTTAATGTTGACGACCTTGAGCCAACCTATCAAGTAACGGGTCTCACTAACGTTATGCGTCCAGACCGCGTAAAAGATTACGGAATAACAGCAGAGGAGCTCCTTAAAAATGCTCCGGCTACACAAGATGGACACATAAAGGTACGCAGGGTACTCGAATGAGCCAATGGCCGTCTATCCAGGCCCTTGCGGCCGATGTTTGTAGTGGCAAGACATTAGCTGCTGATTTGGTTGAAAAAGCACTACAGACTATTGAGGATAAAAAAAGCTACCAGGCGATTATCTCTAGCACGGCGGAGCGAGCACGACAACGGGCAACCGAAATTGACTCCATAGTTAAAGAAGGCGGAAAACCTGGCCGTTTGGCAGGCGTGCCGTTCATCGCCAAAGACAACTTTTTAGCATTTGGAAGCGAAACCACGGCCGCCAGTAATATCTTGAAAGGCTTTGAGGCTCCATACCAGGCTACTGCTATTGAGCGGCTCGAGGCTGAGGGTGCTATTTGCGTCGCCAAAGCTAACCTTGACGCCTTTGCTCATGGATCAAGCACCGAGAACAGCGACCTATTTACGACCAAAAACCCACACGATACCACGCGTGTTCCGGGCGGATCATCGGGGGGATCGGCGGCGGCCGTTATCTTAGATATGGCTCCTTTTGCGTTGGGAAGCGACACCGGTGGCTCAATCCGCCAACCGGCTGCCTTTACCGGGGCAGTGGGGTACAAGCCGACCTATGGTTTGGTATCTCGTTCGGGCGTGGTAGCCATGGCGAGTAGTACTGATACTATTGGTGCGTTTGCAAAAACAGTCGAGGATGTTGCTCTTGTTATGGACGTTATGGCCGGGCAAGACGAACTAGACTCAACTACCATCCCAACCCAAAAGCAAGGCTACGCTACCTTGCCCGCAGTCAGTCTAAAAGGCGTTACAGTCGGTGTTATTAAAGAACACTTGGCCGAAGGAGTTGACGATGGGGTTAAAAAACAAATCACTGCCGCAATTGATACGTTAAAGCAGGCGGGCGCTACGATAACAGAGGTAAGCGTACCGTCTTTGCCGCTCGCCCTGGCTTGCTATTACATTATTTGCCCCGCAGAAGTTAGTAGTAACTTGAGCCGATATGATGGGCAACGGTATGGTTTTTCTCATGCAAAAGCCAAGAACCTCAACGAAAGTTATATTTGGAGTCGACAAGAAGGCTTTGGTGACGAAGCTAAGCGCCGGATCATGATCGGCACGTATGTGCTGAGTAGTGGCTACTATGACGCGTACTATCGAAAAGCTCAGATAGTGCGCACCAAACTTATTCGCGAGTTCGAGAACGCTTTTAAGAAGGTTGATTTTTTGATAGGCCCAACCACACCAACTATTGCCTTTACGATTGGTGAGCACACCGAAGACCCACTTACGATGTATGTAAGTGATATCCTGACGGTTGCACCTAATCTTGTTGGAAATCCTGCCATATCAATCCCTGCTGGCACCCACAAGAATATGCCGGTTGGCTTACAGATAATGGCGTCTTCACGTCGTGATGCCGAACTGCTGGCGTTCGCTCGTGCGGCCGAGGAGGCTATAGCATGAATCTGCCGATAACGTTCAATACTGTCGCGGCCGCCGCTGTTATAATCTTGATCGTTGTATTTATAGGATTACGCATCCGCAAACGACGCCCCCGACGGCTAAATGTTGAAAAATACGTTACTAAGTGGAAAGAGCTTCAGCAGTATTGCCGTAAAAAAGATACCTGGCCAGAAGCTGTTATAGCTGCCGATAAATTACTCGATAGTGCCCTAAAACGCCGACGCTTTAGCGGTAAACGCATGGGTGAGCGGATGGTCTCCGCCCAACGAACCTTTACCGACAATGACGCGGTTTGGTTCGCCCATAACCTCTGTAAAAAGATATTAGCCGACGATACATTTAAACTCAAAGAAGCGGATGTCAAAAACGCCCTACTGGGTTTTGGCCAGGCTTTAAGAGATTTAGGAGCGTTGCCCAGTGGCCGCAAGTGATTATCATGTAACTATCGGGATTGAGTGCCATGTCCAGCTCAAAACCAAAACCAAGCTGTTTGCGGCTGTTGATAATGATGCCCGTGACGCTCAGCCCAACACCCTAATTAGCCACATATGTTTAGGTATGCCTGGAGCACTGCCAGTGTTGAACGAAGAAGTCATCCACATGGCTACCAAAGCCGCCTTTGCATTTAATACTAAGCCGCAGCACTACAGTTTTTTTGAAAGAAAACACTATTTTTACCCAGACTTACCAAAGGGCTATCAGATTACCCAGTTGTCGCATCCGATTATTCAGGGCGGCACGGTTGAGATCGAGGTTGACGGTAGCACGAGCATCATCCACTTAAACCGTGTTCAAATCGAGGAAGACGCCGGCAAAAACATTCACCCAGCAGGCGCCGACTACAGCTTGGTCGATCTCAACCGTGCCGGCACGCCACTGCTTGAGATTGTGTCCGAACCAGACATTCACAGTCCAGCCGAGGCCAAGGCTTATGCGCGGGAACTGTATCTATTGATGCGCTATGCCGATGTTTCTGATGCTGACCTCTTTTATGGCAACATGCGGTTTGATGTTAATGTGTCGGTTAGCAAAGACCCGAACAAACTGGGAACTCGTACCGAGACAAAAAACCTCAACTCCTTCCGAAGCGTCGAAAAAGCGGCCGAGTACGAAATCAAACGGCAAATCGAGCTTTTGGAAAAAGGTGAGACGATTACCCAAGAGACCCGAGGCTGGGACGATGCCAAACAAAAAACCCTATCACAGCGCGGCAAAGAAGAAGCTCATGATTATCGTTATATGCCTGAGCCTGATGTACCTCCAGTTGAGCTAAGCGATGCTTACATCGATAAAATCAGCCAAGAAATGCCAGTCCTCCCCAAAGCCTGGCGTCACAAGCTCAAAGATTTAGGGATGGAAAGCGAACAAATTGATACATTACTCGAAGCCGAGGTCGAAAACGATGAACAAAGTTATCTCACCCTGATAAACCAGCACCTCAGTAAAAAGGATGTTGCTAAATTTTTAGCAAACTGGGCCGTTAACGTTGTCGTGCCGCTACGTCGCGAGGCTGCTATAAAGCTAAGCCAAAAAGATGTTGACCAATTATTGATGGATATTTGCGACCTAAGCTTAGCTGACAAACTGAGTTCAACGGCTGCCAAGAACCTATTCCAACAATTAGCAGCGCTCTCCGCTCTACCATCATCAATTGGCAAGTACGCCGAGGAACAAGGCTTTATCCAGCTGTCCGACGAGAACGAGCTGGCCGAAATCGTCAAACAGGTTATAGCGGACAACCCGCAAGCAGCAAACGATATTCAGAGTGGTGAAACCAAAGCCATCGGCTACCTAGTTGGGCAAGTTATGCGGGCTAGCCAAGGCAAGGCAAACCCCGAAGTTGCCCGAAAACTTATACAATCGCAGTTACAGTAGGGAATATTTGGTAGAACATTGTATAATACAAGTATGGATAATGTTTTGGTTGTATCTTACCCCTATGAGCGTGTTCTGGTCGCCATTTTAGCCAGCGCATTAGCGGTCTTTTTAGTTTTAGCAATTATCATTGCTGTCAAAGCCATCAAACTAATGAATCGTCTTAACGGCTTGGTCGAAAAAGCCGAAGAAGTGGTTGACCGAGTGGAAGAAGTCGGTGAATCTGTTCGCAAAGCGGCTGGCTCGCTCGCCATTGGCAACACCGTGGCCAAAATCTCAGAGGCGTTCCTTAAAAGAGGTAATAAACGTAACAAAGGAGACGATGATGCGTAAAGGGACCAAGCAAGTTGCTGTTGGTGCTGCCATTGCCGCCGGTGTTGGGTATCTTGCCGGTGTACTGACTGCCCCCAAGAGTGGTAAAGAAACCAGAAAAGACATTAAGAACGCGGCGGTTAAGGCAAAAAAAGAAGCCGAAAAACAGCTTAAGAACTTGCATAGCGAACTAAGTAAACTTATTGACAGTGCTCAAAGTCAAGTAGCCAAAGCATCAAGTAAGACCAAAAAAGAATTTACCGAAGCCCTGCAAAAGGCCAAATTAGCCAAGCAGAAAGTCCGTGAGATGCTCAGCGCAGTACATGAGGGCGATGCAGAAGACGCCGACTTAAAAGAAGCTATCAACGAAGCTAACCGCGCAGTAAAACGACTCAAAAAATATCTCAAAAAAGATGCCAAAACCAGCGTCCTCTAAAGCTAAGCAAGCCGACCTAAATCAGTTTTCTAAAAATCTGGTGTCAGTCTATGAAACCGGTTATCTCAACAAAAAAGAAGCCTACAAACAGACCTTCATAAAGGGTATTCTGGCTGGTTTAGGTGGTGTTATTGGCGCTACCCTCATGGTGGCGCTTTTACTTTGGGTATTGTCGTTATTCCACGAAATTCCATTTATTGGCCCGGTGGCAAATACTGTTCAGAACACGATCGAATCAAGCCAGTCGAAATAACAATGACCTGAGCCAGTAAATGGCTTACTATATAGAGAGCAAACGAGGGTTATTACTACATGGCAGCTATTAAACTAGAGCCTAAAGATTTCGTGCACTTGCACAACCATACACAGTACAGCCTACTTGATGGCCTCACTAAAGTCCCAGAACTGGTTGACCAAGTAAAAACCAGTGGTATGGAGGCGGTTGCCATGACAGACCATGGCACGCTGTCCGGCCTGATTGAGTTTTATAAATCGGCTAGAGATAAGGGCATTAAGCCCGTGCTAGGCATGGAAGCGTATGTTGCCAGCCGGGGTTACCTCGATAAAGACGCCGTCAAAGACAAGACGTACTATCACCTGATTATTCTGGCGATGAACAACACTGGTTATCAGAACCTTATGCGTTTGAGTACAATGGCCAACCTGGAAGGCTTTTATTATAAACCGCGGATTGACCACGAGCTGCTCGAAAAGTACAACGAAGGTTTGATTGTGTTAAGTGGCTGTATTGGTGGCGAAGTTGGTGATGCTTTAAGGCAGGACCAATACGACCAGGCTAAGCAAATAGCCGAGTGGTACAAGTCGGTTTTTGGAGATCGCTACTACTTAGAAGTGCAGGACCATGGTCACACCGAGCATCCCAGCGTCTGGCAAGAACAAGTTGGGGTCACCGAGAAAACTCTTCGGTTGGGCAAAGAACTATCTATTCCATGTGTGCTAACCTGCGATGCTCACTATTTGAATTTGAAAGACCAAGAGGCGCACGAAGTACTGCTGTGCGTACAGACTGGTGCCTTTATGGCCGACAAAGACAGAATGAGCCTGAGCGAGTTTCACCTTAATGTAACTGACCCAAAGGATGTCATAAAGCGCTGGGGAGCAACGCACCCGGAAGTCATCTCTAATACCGCCAAAATCGCCGCTCGATGCGATGTAACAATTGAACTCGGTAAAATCCTAATTCCAAAATTTCCCGTACCAAAAGGCCAGACCGAAAAGAGTCTGCTCGACACGTTAGTGTATCAGGGTTTGGCACATCGCTACGGTGGAAAAACCGAAAAAACTGCTGCCACCCTCGGTGTAGCCGAGGTCAAAAAAATTCTCCCTAAAGAAGTGCTAGAACGGGCTGCCTACGAGTTAGCTACTATTGATCACATGGGCTTTAATGGTTACTTCTTAATCATTGCCGACTTTATTAACTGGGGTAAAGATAAGGGCATTGTGTTTGGCCCTGGGCGTGGTTCGGCGGCGGGCTCTATCATCGCCTATTCCCTCAAAATCACCGAACTGGACCCCTTAAAATACGACCTACTGTTTGAGCGATTCTTAAACCCTGACCGTATCAGTATGCCTGATATTGACATCGATATTCAGGACACTCGCCGTGACGAAGTTATTCAGTACTGCGTCGAGAAATACGGCGAAAACCGCGTTGCCAATATAGTTACCTTTGGTCGGATGGCGGCTCGTAATGCTGTTCGTGATGTTGCTCGGGTGCTACAAGTGCCATACGCCGATGCTGATCGTTTGTCCAAAATGATACCGCCACCAGTACAGGGTCGCCACATACCTTTGGCCCAATCACTTAAGGATAATGGCGACCTAAAGCGGGAGTATCACGATAACGAGCAATCCAAGCGTGTCTTTGACTTGGCGGTTCAGGTAGAAGGCACCATACGCAGTCATGGGGTGCACGCCGCCGGGGTAGTTATTGCACCCGACGATATTGTTGGCTTTGTACCCCTAGAACGAGCTCAAAAGGGCGTAATTGCTACACAATACTCCATGGGTCCCATAGAAGACCTCGGGCTGCTAAAAATGGACTTCTTGGGCTTATCAAACCTAACAATTATAAAAAATGCTTTGCGAATTATTAAAAAGGTCTACCACAAAGATATTGATATAGAGACAGTCCCACTCGATGACGCCACCACATACGCGCTATTCCAAAAGGGGGATACCACTGGTGTATTCCAGTTTGAATCTTCTGGTATGAAGCGCTACCTCAAAGAACTCAAACCGACTGTATTCGAAGACATTATTGCGATGGGGGCCTTGTATCGCCCCGGCCCGCTGACCGCCGGTTTGACAGACAAGTTCATTGCCCGTAAAAACGGACGCGAAAGCGTTACCTTTGACCACGCCCTCATGGAGCCGGCGCTAAAAGATACCTACGGCGTCATGGTCTACCAGGAGCAATTTATGCAGATTGCTCGTGACATGTGTGGATTTAGCGGCGGTGAGTCGGATACGCTCCGTAAAGCGGTCGGTAAGAAAAAACGGGCGCTGATGGCCGAAATGAAAGATAAGATAATTCAGGGCGCAGTTAAAAACGGTGTGCCTCAGCAGGTCGCCGAACAATTCTGGACAGACTTAGAGGGGTTTGCCGACTACGCTTTTAATAAATCACACGCTGCTTGTTACGGGTACATTGCGTATCAAACTGCCTACTTAAAAGCACACTATCCAGCAGCCTTTATGGCGGCCCTTATGACCAGCGACTACGACAACACCGACCGTCTTACTATTGAAATTACTGAGTGCAAGCACATGGGCGTAGCAGTCTTGCCACCCGATATTAATGAATCATTTATTGAGTTTGCTGTCGTACCAGGCGAGGAGCAAATTCGGTTTGGCCTGGCCGCTATAAAAAATGTTGGTACGGCGGCGGTAGAAGAGATTTTACGGGTACGTGACCAAAACGGTCCGTTCGAGAGTCTGGAAAGCTTCTTTTCCAGTGTGAGTACCCGAATCGTTAACCGTAAAACACTGGAAAGCCTTATTAAAGCCGGTGCATTTGATCGTTTTGGAACACGTACCTATCTGTTGGGTAATCTCGATGTCTTACTGGCCTTTGCCAGTCGATTACAAAAACAAGCAGCCAGCGGCCAAACCGACCTGTTTGGCGATGAAATCGTGGTGCAGGCGACCATCAATCTTGAACTCCACGACAATACATCAGATGACAATCCGCACGAGCAATTACAATGGGAACGCGAATTACTCGGACTTTATCTTAGCCAGCACCCATTGACGGCCTATGAAACAATTTTGTCAGAAAAAAGCGTGCCAATTAATCAGTTGGTTGCCGAGCATGACAATAAAACCGCCACAATTGGTGGGGCAGTCGCCGATGTTCGTGAAATAACTACTAAAAACGGCCAAAAAATGGCCTTTGTACGTATTGCCGATCAGGGTGGAGAAATCGAGGTAATTCTTTTCCCCGGTGTGTATTCCGAGACAGAGGGTATCTGGCAACAAGACAATATAGTGTTGGTTAAGGGTAAGATTACGTCCAAAGATAAGCAGGGTAAATCGTTAGGTGAAGTAAAGCTTATGGCCAACGAAGCACGTCAGATTGTGCTGGCCGAGGCCCAAAACTATCATGCAACCGGTAAACATATCAAGCCACCCAAAGCCAAAGGGACGGCCGGCCCAGCCACCGTTAGTAAGGCAGACACCGATCCAGGAGCTTCTGTTCCCAGTCGTTTGTATATTCGTCTGCAAAGTAGTGACGATGAGTCCGCTTTGCGTCTTATTAAAGAAGCCATTGATAGTCACAAAGGCGAAACAGAAGTTGTATTAGTACTTGGTCCAGAAGATAAGCGACAAGCAATCCGATTACCTAGTCGTATGGCGGTACACGACCAGGGGTTAGAGAAGCTACGCGCGGTTGTGGGTGAAAGTAACGTCAAGCTGCATTAGGGTAGAGCAAGCCACTTCAGCGAATAAACCCAGTGGTATTACTGAGGGCGTAGGCAATCATGATGATACTAACGAGGGCAGTATCAAGTATCGGGTGATGAAGGGCGAAACGCTCACCTCTGCGTAGAACTTTTTTTACTTGCCAACCATGTTTTAAGAGCAAGAAGATGACCGACAAACTGGCTAGAAGCCCAATCACAGAAACCAGCCACGGTGTTTTCGCACCAGCAATAGTCTGACCCCTCGTTATCGCCAGTGAAGCCGGTTCAGCCTGGGCTGGATTGGCGGTTGTGACTGCTTGAGGGGCTTTTTTAGCTTCGTTGGTTTGATCGGCCGGGGGAGTAGCCGGCGTGGTATCAGCAGAGCTTGGTGTGGTTGATTGAGTTGCGGCTGCAGGGGTGGCGCTACCCGCGACTTGTTTAACGTTGGCTGCCGGTCCTGCTTGCGGCGCCGTGGATTGACTTGACGCAAGTAAAGGGGTTGCATACATGGCAACCACAACCGTCTCTTGACCGGTGCCGATGAAGTCAGCTGAGTTGGCAATGCCAAAACCGACTTCCTTAAAGCTACTGTCGAGTATGTTTGCTCGGTGTGGCGCACTGTTCATCCAACCGTTGATAGTGTCAACGCTGGTAACAAAACCATAGGCTAAGTTTTCGCCGGCTTTACTGTATTTATAACCAGTATTATTAATAAAAACCCAAGGCTGTTGACCGTCAGGCGTGGTGTGCGACCAGTAGTTACGGCTGACCATATCATTGGCTTTGGCCTGAGCAGCACTATTTAATTGACTGCTGATTGACAAACCAGATTGGCCACTGTTGGCGCGCTGAGTGTTGGTAGCCTGTAATAAGCCACCGTTAGTAGTATCGGTGGCGTATGATAAAACGCCGCTATCATTAAATTTGGGTTGTAGCTTGGGGCGGTAACTGCCAAAAAACAAACCAACAATAACTATTACAACCATTGGTAAATAGGGCCAGTAGGCTTCTAGATACTTTTTGGTTGGTTTGTGTTTATGGCTTCGTGGTCCGGTGCTATGGTGGACGCTGCCACGATGACCCTTAATAGGCATATGTTTATTTTACGCTAAGTTTGCGTATTGCCAAAGAATCTTAAGTGATACAAGGCAATTGCAGCAGCTTGTGCGACGTTAAATGATTCTTTTTGCCCACTCATGGGTATTTCTAGGATGTTTTCTGCCGCCGCAAGCACTTCTGGTTCTATACCTTCAACTTCTCTCCCGACGATGAGGGCTATCTTGGTCGGCGCTAAGTATGAAGGCAGCGGTATGGCTCTGGACGATTGTTCAAGCGCACAAATCGTATAACCTTGGCTTTTTAGCTTCTTCAACAGTACTTGTATATCTGACTCGTATTTCCAGGCTTGGGTGTGCTCGGCTCCCAGGGCAGTTTTTTGGATCTGCTTATCAAGTTTTTGGGTAATATGCAGCAATCGATTGTCGGCAGGGTAGCTCGGGTGAGGTGTGTAGCCGGTAAAATAGACACAGGTTATCCCAAGCCCTTCGGCGGTTCGTAAGAGTGAGCCGACGTTATGTGTACTCCTCAGATTATGGGCGATTAATATAATTCGCATCATAGTATTGTAGCAAGTCTAAACCTAAGACGAACTAGAGCAATTAACCACAAGCGGTTATAATGTAATCATGAGTCAAGACGCCCGGCGCGACGAGGAGCTGTCTACCCAACGACGAGCTCGCATTTTAGGTTTGCAGTATACTGATACTTCGCAGCTCGCCAATAAGCAGCTTTTTAAAGATCTATTGGCTACCTCGGAGCTTTATCAGTTGAAAGTTATCCCGCTATACGCCGACGAGCACAGTATTCGGTTTGGTGTTACCAACACCACCTCTCAACAAACTATGGCCAGTTTGCGTCAACGCTTTCAGGACCAGCAGATTATCTTTTTCTTGATATCAGACGCTGGTTTTCGAGAATACATGCGCTTATACGATCCTCCCAAACAAGTGGTTTATCACGACATTAATATAAGCACCGTAAGCGATCAGCAGCTTATCCAATCAGTCTCTGACACCTTAGAACAAGTCCGGGCAGATGACATGTTGGCATATTTGGTTCAGCAGGCCCACCGACTCAATGCCTCAGATATTCACCTCGAAACCCAGCAAGAATTCGTCCGCATACGGTTTCGTATAGATGGCGTTTTGCATCCTATAGCTCGTCTGAGTTTAGCAAAATACCGCGTTCTGGTATCTGCTATTGCCAGTGCTGGAAACGTCTCAACCGCTGCCGATGACGCCCAACAAGGCCATATCGCGCTACAGGCGCGCATGGCTGACGGCAACACGGTTGACGTTAATGTGCGGCTAGAAACGGTACCGACAATCACTGGTATGGATGTGGTTATGCGTTTATTTAATATGAACCAGAGCATGTATCAACTGGATCGCCTCGGGCTCAGCCAGGCAGAGCGGAAGGTAGTTGATGATATCATCGCCAAACCGAGTGGGCTAATGTTAGTAGTTGGTCCGACCGGTTCAGGTAAGACGACCACTCTTTATTCAATCCTGAACTCCTTAAACAGTGAAGAGCGCAAGATTATTACCATCGAAGATCCGGTCGAATATCAATTTACTGGTATTACTCAAATCTCGGTTACCAGTAAGAACGCCCAAGAACTCAATTTTGCCAATCGATTGCGTGCCGTCTTGCGATTAGACCCTGACGTCGTGATGGTTGGAGAGATACGCGATAATGATACTGCCAAGACTGCTCTGCAGGCATCCCTGACTGGACATCTGGTGCTTTCGACCTTTCACGCCGCTTCGGCCGCCGCTGCCCTTACTCGTCTCATGGACGCCATTGGACAGAACCCGTTATTTGTTTCGGCCATACGGCTCGTCATGGCTCAACGGTTGGTTCGCAAACTCGATGATACGACTAAACAACCCCTGACTATCGATGAGGCTACCAAGGCCCGTCTGCAAACAATTATCGACACACTCCCAAGTGACATACAGAAGCCAGACCTAAATCAGGTTCAGTTTTATCAGCCTGGCAAATCTGCAGATAATCCATATGGCTTTAAAGGACAGATTGCGATTCGTGAACAATTTATGATGAGTGGCAAGATCAGAGACTTATTAGAAGGAAGCCAGACCTCACTGTCCACCCATTCTATCGAGCAAGCTGCCATCCAGAGTGGCATGCGCACCATGCTGCAAGATGGAATACTAAAGGCTTGTCAGGGCGAGACAACGCTCGAAGAAATCTTCCGAGTGGTTGGTTAAACGATTACTTTAGCAATTTCGGGAACCAATCGGGCGTCGAGGACGGAAGGAATGATGTGGTCGGCATCGACGGTTTCGACTAAGCCGGCAATAACTTCGGCAGCAGCAATTTTGTGATCGTCGGTAATCTTAGTCACTCGGTTGTCGAGCGCACCCCGAAAAATTCCTGGAAAGGCCAGGGCATTATTAACTTGATTAGGGAAATCACTCCGTCCGGTAGCCATAATGGCAACACCAGCAGCTTTGGCCTCGTCAGGCATGATTTCTGGCACTGGATTGGCCATAGCAAAAATAATTGGATGATCTGCCATAGTTTTGACCATGGCAGCAGTGAGTAGTCCGGCTTTAGATACGCCAATGAATATATCTGCTCCTTTTAAAGCATCTTCTAGTGAACCACTTAGCTTGGACCGATTAGTAAATGAAAGTAAGGCACGTTTGTCATCGTTTAAGTCCTTGCGATCAGGGCTGACGATACCCTTGCTGTCAACCGCCAGAATAGTCGGTTTAGCATATCTATAGAGGAGTTTCATGACTGCCGTGCCGGCTGCCCCGGCGCCAACCACCACGATGCGAGTATCTGACAGTTTTTTACCAGTGAGTTTCATTGCGTTAATCAGCCCAGCTAAGACGACGATAGCCGTGCCGTGTTGGTCATCGTGCATCACAGGTATCGGCAAGTCTGCCTTTAGACGCTCTTCAACTTCAAAACAGATGGGCGCGGCAATGTCCTCTAGATTTATGCCACCAAAGCTCGGAGCGATAGCCTTAACGGTCGCGACAATCTCATCGGCACTGTGGACGTCTAGTACGATTGGTACGGCGTCAATGTCCGCAAAGTGCTTAAAAAGCATAGCCTTACCTTCCATGACTGGCAGAGCACCCAATGGACCGATGTCACCCAAACCCAGCACCGCCGAACCGTCGCTCACGACTGCAACGCTGTTGTTGAGCCAGGTGTAGTCGCGGGCTTCGCTCGGATGTTCGGCCACGTATGATGAGACTGCGCCAACGCCCGGTGTGTAGTAAGTGCTTAGTTTATCCGGGGTATCAAGTTCATCTTTGAGTTTGATAGACAATTTGCCCTTTAGTTGTTTGTGTTTGTTGAGCGCTTCCTCGGCATAATTCATACTCCAAGTTTCGCATTACTAACCTGACCTGTCCAGTAAAGAGTGTTGCGTAAAAGTCTCTATTAGTGTAGAATCTACTGGTTATGTCATCTGTTATGCAAAAACTTAACGATAGTTATAAAAAGGCAGCTGTTGTCGACGTGCGCAGTGGAGACACTGTACGAGTCCACCAACGTATTCGCGAAGGTAACAAAGAGCGAGTGCAGGTATTCCAGGGTCTAGTTATACGTACTGACCGAAAAAACAGCCACACCTCCCGTATCACGGTACGTCGTATCTCTAGTGGCGTTGGTGTTGAAAAGAGTTTTCTCCTTCACAGCCCCTTGGTAGTGAAGGTTGAAGTTACTAAACGTAGCAAAGTTCGCCGCAACTACTTAACCTACATGCGAGCGCGCACCGGTAAGGCAGCCCGCCTAACTGGTGTAGATTTTGACCGCGAAGGCGTAAACGCTGTTCA
This sequence comes from uncultured Candidatus Saccharibacteria bacterium, assembly GCA_964494415.1. Taxonomy (GTDB): domain Bacteria; phylum Patescibacteriota; class Saccharimonadia; order Saccharimonadales; family OMJO01; genus CAZBRC01. The sequence continues at coordinate 5,952 of CAZBRC010000002.1, read as the reverse complement.
TGACGTAAAAGCCGAGGCCGAAGCAGAAAAACTGAAGGCCGAGGCCGACAAGCAACACGAGGCCGAAGCCCAAGAAAAAGCTAAGGATGAAGCCGACCAAGAAGCTAAATTTGAAGCCGCTGCTGCTAAGCACACAGACGATACCGGTAGCACCAAGTAACGTAAAAGTATTAAAAACTACTTAAATACCGCTCGCTATGAGCGGTTTTTGTTATGCTAAAAGCATGATCGGAATTGATGAGGTTGGTCGAGGATGCTGGGCAGGGCCGCTATTAATTGTGGCGGCCAGACAGTCGGCTGATTTGCCGCGTGGGCTGAAAGACTCTAAATTACTCACTAAACATCGCCGAGAACAGCTTTCGGCCGACATTCGCTTGTGTTGCGAACTGGGTGAGGGTTGGGTGAGTGCCCAAGAAATCGACAAATGGGGGTTGGCCGAAGCTATGCGCATTGGCGTGGCCCGTGCTTTAAAAGTTATTGATGCGACTGCCTCAGAACATATTATTATGGACGGTACGGTTAACTACTGCGATAGACAGTTTCCCAACGTCCATTGCCAAGCCAAAGCCGACAACCTATATCCCATAGTCAGTGCTGCCAGTATTTACGCTAAGGTCACCCGTGATGCCTTTATGGCCCAACAGGATTTACAATTTCCAGAGTACGGTTTTGGGCGGCACGTCGGTTATGGGACTAAAGAACATAGTGATGCACTAAAAATGCATGGCGTCAGTGCGTTGCATCGCTTATCATTTACCCCCATCAAAACGCTTGCAGGTCTGTAATGTCAGTAGAAATTGGCAGAAAAGCCGAGCAAGTTGCGGCATCGTATTTACTGCGCCACGACTATAGCATTATTCAACGCAATTGGCGCACGCGCTACTGTGAGATCGATATCGTTGCTGCCCACAAGGGTGTAATTTGGTTTGTTGAAGTTAAATATAGGCGCCAGCACACACAAGGCAAAGGGCTGGATTATATTACAGACAAAAAACAACGACAGATGTACTTTGCGGCTGAGATGTGGATAAAACACTTTAACTGGTTTGGAGATTATGACATTGCTGCCCTAGAAGTGACCGGGCCGTATTTTGAGGTTACGGCTTTTACTTCGTGTTAGCTTGCAGCCAGCGTTTTATGGTAGCTTCGTCTCGTGTCCGCCAGGCAACGCGAGCGTCGATGTCGGCATACCCCAAGACAATGTTGTGCTCAAGTGTCTTAATCTTGCGCTTGGGCTCGAAAAATTTCCTGTAGGTATCTGCCCAGGCTTTAGTGGTAATGGCGCTGGCGCAGTATGTTGGCAAGAAGTCAAACGATTTACTCTGGCCGAGCGTGGCCTGGAACCATGACCATTCATCTACCAAGAATTGCCAGGCAACCTCACGGCTATAAGGGTTACGTAAAAATAATACAAACCAGCGCATGATGTCTTGCGGGCGAACGAATCCATCTTTGCCAAGAGCTTGTCGAAGAATTTTTTGAGCGATAGCTGGATCTTTGGTTGCGCTTAAGCCACTAGTAATATCTTGCTGTAATTCGGCACTTGCATCGGGGTATGCCCGGATGAGCTCAGCCACAACTGATGCTTCACCATATTTAACCGCGGCGGCCAAGATAGTGTTGCGCAGCTCAGCAGGCAAGGTCTCTAGAGACGCAGCGTTCTTATACAAAGATAAGGCTGTTTTAATTGCTTCTTTGTCTTCTGATGCAACCATTAAAGCGATCATGGTATGGCGCAACTGTTTAGTATTCGGGTCATCTTTAGGGCGGTCTTCCCAGCCCAAGGTTGCATATTGTTTATGGGCAAGTTTTTTACGCAGCGCTTTCAGCATGGTTTCAGACTCAGTGTCACCATCTGTTAAAACGCGTGCATAGCCAATCGCCTGGCTAATCAGACCCCAGACACTATCGCGCGGTTCAGTCGCGCAGTCGACAATGATATCAAGCGTAGATGTAAGACTGTCGTCGCCATGTCGTGCTAGCAATAGGCTGTCATTGAGGATGTTGATGCGGGCTTCGGTTGGTAGGCTGCGCGACTGAACCGCTGATACAATTGCGGCGCGGTGATCTGGATTCATGTAATGAGTAATGAAATGGCCGCTCCCATACTGATTTAATACGACAAAATCTTTACTGCTTGTCGTCAGTGTGGTGTTTGGCTTAGAGATTAGGTCTTGGCTCAGAGGTTGGTTCGCCAAGAGTGGTATCGGCCATAGCTGATGGCTGCCCGAAGCATCCAGCATGAACCGTTCTTGCGCTATGGTAAGTTCTTGTTTATTTTGGTCGACGTGTAAAACTGGTAACCCGGGTTGTTTTAGCCAAGGCGTCATCAGCGCATCAATGTCTTTGCCGCTGGCATTGCTTAATGTTTCCCACAAATCAGCCCGCTGGGTATTGCCGTAGGCGTGCTTATTAAAGTAAGCGGTTAAGCCTTTCGTGAAGGCTTCGTCACCAATGTACTCGCGGAGCATCTTTATAAGACGTGCACCCTTAGCATAGACAATAGTTGGGTCAAAGATGGTCTCGATGAGATTAGGATCAGTAACCTCGACACTTACAGGCTGTATGCCTTTGTAGATATCTCGTGATGTAGTAGTGATAATATCAGTCGAACTATATAACTCCCATTGGTGCCAATCGGGGTGGATGTGGTCTGGTGCTAAATGCTCCATGATGGCAGCAAAACTTTCGTTCAGCCATAAGTCATCCCACCACTTCATGGTGACGAGATTGCCAAACCACTGGTGAGACATCTCGTGGGCGATTACCAACGTGACAAATTGTTCGTTCGAAATAGAGCGGTTATTGGGATCTGCCAACAAGGTAGCCTCACGGTACGTAATCATTCCCCAGTTTTCCATGGCTCCGGCATCAAAATCGGGCAGGGCGATCTGATCACACTTACTTAACGGAAACGGTACTCCAAAATAATCGGTGAAGAATTCCAAGATCTTAACACCCTCATCTACTGAGTAGTGCAGCAACTCTGCAGGCTGGGCAACACTGCACCAACTTCGTACGATTACTCCGTCTTTAGTCGTTGCTTCGTACGAGTGCATTTCGCCAAACGCAAAGGCTAGCAGATACGGTGACATCTTAGGAGTGGTTTTGAATTGTGTAATTTGACGGTCTTTTCCGGCAGGTTTTTGGCTTGTTTGCGGCATGTTACTGACGACCGCCACGTTTGCCACAGTTTGAAGAGTTAAATCAAACATCGCCTTGGCTTCTGGTTCGTCAATACAGGGGAACGCTTCGCGGGCATGGTTACTCTCAAACTGAGTAGTAATTATGAGCTTATCCTTACCGTTGTGCTTAAAGTTCGAAGGATATATACCCTGCATCGGCGCGGTGATTTTGCCGCTAAATTTAATAGTCACTACATAAACTCCCGGCAGCAATGGTTCGGTAGTGTGCAGTCGAACTTCGTCAGCCGACTTTTGACGATTTATGCGATCAACCGTTATGGTGCTCTCGCCCCGTTTACCCACATGAGTGATACTGGCGTTCAGAATTTTTAAATCTTTTTGGTGGAAGCTGATTCGATGACTTGGTCGTCCAACTTTGTTGCCAGTGATTACTACCGTTCCGGTAAAAGTTAGGGCGCTATCGTCTATATCCAATGACAGGTCATAATGATTTGGATGAAACGAGTCGTATAGTCTGGTAACAGATTTGGCCATGTGCTTAATTCTATCATGACTTATTCCGAGCAATGGTGGCTGTCTTTACTTAATTAACCAAGTGAGTTATACTTTGCGTAGTTCGTCCGGCCGCCTGGTCGGATTTTTTAATAAGAATAACCAAGGAATTCAGACTATGGAACTCGACACAAAACAACTAGCACTGGCCGTCAAAACCATTGCCGAAGAGAAAAACTTACCAACCGAAACCGTCCAAGAGGCAGTAGAACAAGCCTTAGCGGCTGCCTATCGTCGTGATTATGGTGACCGCGAACAAGAAGTACGCGTCACTATGAACCTCAACAATGGTGAAGTCGATGCCTATATCAGCAAAGAAGTTGTTGAAGCCGTCGAAGATCCACATTACGAAATTGATCTGACTAACGCCCAGCTCATTCGTAAGAATGCCAAGGTTGGCGAAGAAGTTGAAGTACACGAGAAAGTCGAACACTTTGGACGAGTCGCCGCTCAAACTGCAAAACAGGTTATTTTGCAACGACTTCGTGAAGCCGAGCGCGAAATCATTATGACTGAGTACGAAGACAAAATCGGCACAGTAATTAATGCCATCGTGGCTCGAGTTGAGGGCCGTATTGTACGCGTAGATCTGGGCAAGGCTCAAGGCATTATGCCGGCCAGTGAACAAATCCAGGGTGAGCGCTACTACCCGGGTCAACGCCTGAAGGTATTTCTAAAAGATGTGGAACGTGGTTTCCGGGGTCCACAGTTGGTAGTCTCGCGAGCCTGTAAAGAGTTCATTGAGTGGCTGTTCCGTGGGGAAGTGCCAGAGATGGAAAACGGTGCCGTAGAAATCAAGGATATCGCTCGTGAGGCTGGTGTCCGTACCAAGATTGCAGTTCACAGCACCGTCCAAGGCATTGATGCTGTTGGTACATTTGTAGGTGGTCACGGTACTCGTGTGAACGCTGTCATGAGTGAAATTGGTGAACAAGAGAAAATCGACATCATTGTATGGGACGCTGATCTGGCTACCTACATCACCAATGCGCTGAGCCCGACTAAAGTAAACAAAGTTACTATCGATGATGCCACTAAAAAAGCCCAGGTGTTTGTGCCAGAAGATCAACAAAGCATCGCTATTGGTAAGAGCGGACAGAACGTTCGTTTAGCCAGCAAGCTTACTGGCTTTGACATCGATATTGTGGCCGATGGCAATGCGGCTCCAGTCGAAGAAACCCCAGAGGCCGTTACGCCGGCACCTCGTCCCAAGCTTAAGAAAAAAGAGCAACTAGAATCATCGCTCATCGAAGCAATCGAAGAGCACGGTACCGAAGAGACCAAGGCAGAATCTAGCCAAAATTAGCACTCTTGACTCATGAGTGCTAGCTGGGTATCATAAAAGTAGCGAAAACCATCTAAGGGTATCGCTAGAATGGTGGACTACACAAATGATGCCAAACAGCGCAGATTTCAACGAATTCATTAATCATCTTACCGATAATGCAGTGCACAGCATTAAACATGCCGGTGCAATTGCCCAGAGCTTCGGTAGTGCTTATATTGGCACCGAACACCTCCTGCTCGGCGTCTTGGCGCAAGACTCGAGTATGGGTGCTAAGATTCTTGAAAACGCTGGCGTTACCTTAGACCGTGCCCGCTTAGCTCTGAATCTCACGCCAAAAACCTTGGTGATAAATTTAGGCGGCAAAGGCTTAAGTGAAACGGCCAAGCTTACTTTACGTATGGCTTACGAGGTAGCACAGGATTACAACCAAGACTTTTGCGGTACAGAACATATTTTGTACAGCATACTCAGCCAAAAGAATGCTCGGGCTACATTATTACTCAAAGACATGAATGTTGATGTCGATTCTCTTACCAACGAGCTGGAACAATTCCTTAACCGTGACCAATACGATGAGCGGGACAATAAGGGCACAGGCACTTCGCGTCGCCAGAAAAAAGGTCGCAAAACAGCCTTAGACTTCTTTGGCACCGATTTAACCGACATGGCTCGCAACGGTAAGCTTGACCCAGTGGTTGGGCGTGAGGCCCAGACCAGAAGGGTAATTACCATCCTGAATCGGCGCACTAAGAATAACCCAGTCTTAATTGGTGAACCTGGTGTTGGTAAAACCGCCATTGTCGAGGGACTGGCTCAGCGTATTGCCGCCGAGGACGTACCAGACAGTTTGCTAGATAAACGGGTAATTATGCTTGATTTAGCTGGAATGATCGCCGGTAGTAAATATCGCTGTGATTTCGAGGAACGGCTCAAAAATGTAATGGCTGAGCTGGATAGTGACAAAAA
>CAZBRC010000001.1:0-36746 GCA_964494415.1 uncultured Candidatus Saccharibacteria bacterium | reverse complement strand
GCAGTTTTTCACTTAACAGAGCAGTGTGTGCATACATTTGCTCGAGTATTTTTTTAGCAGCGGCCGAACTAGTGTGGTCGTGGGCGTCTTTGGCAGTTTTTTGGTAAGCGCTCAGCTCTTTGGCCAGGGTAGCCGTGAACGTACTATCAAAACTATTGGCCTGTTCGGCTTTGTTGAGGCTCGTATCGGTTGCCGAGTTTTTGGTGGCATTCAACTCCTTACTAGAGATCTTTTTGCGATTCTTTTTGAGGTAGGCTGTTAATGTTGCTTGATCAGATCGCATGGTCTCTGCCGTCATCACGGCAATGTATTTGGTTTCTGTTTGCCGTGATTTTTCGACACCGATGTCGGCAATGCGAGCAATTTCTTGTTGTTGCTGGACGGCCGAAACCATGTCTGCTGTTCCAGCACTGCTCGAGGCAGTGAATACCCCATATAAAACGATGCCAAGCAATAGAACGACCACTACAATTATGGCGATGATCGCAATGCGTTGGCCCTTAGAGTTACCGCCGGGTAGCCAACTACGTTTGGGCTTTGGGCTCTCGTTGAGGATAAAGTCATAAGGGTTGGTACTGGGACCAGCCGGCATCTGAGTCTGGGGCGGGTTGTTGGGATGCATAAGCTTAATGATATAGGCTGAGGAGAACGCGGTAAAGGGGTAAGCCAAGCAGTAGCGCTTTTTAGTTTAGTGGTTTCACTTTACACTTAAGGTATGGATGCGGTTGAGGATATCAAGGGTAAATTATCAATTGAGGACGTAGTCAGTGAATACGTTCAGCTCAAACGTACCGGCGCCAATTATAAAGGCCTTAGTCCCTGGACCAGCGAAAAAACACCCAGCTTTGTGGTTAGCCCCGAAAAACAGATCTGGCACGACTTTAGCAGCGGCCGCGGCGGTGACATGTTTAGTTTTGTTATGGAGATGGAGGGGCTCGACTTTAAGGGGGCGCTAGAGCTTCTGGCCCGCCGGGCCAATATCGATCTAAGTCAGTATGGCCGAAGCGGGCCAGGCAATAGTCAGTTGAAGGAGCGGCTTTACGCCGTGCTCGAAACCGCCGCCAAGTTTTATCAAGTGCAATTGAGTAGTCACCGTGCCACCTTAGAGTACGTGCGCCGGCAGCGGCGTTTCGAAAAAGAAACCATTCTGGCCTTTCGGCTGGGTTATTCGCCAAATACCGGCACCGCGCTGATAGATTACTTATCCAAGCGCGGCTTTACCGCCGAAGAAATCCAGAAAGCCGGCTTGTCCGCCAAGCGCCAGCGCGGTGCCGTCGACATGTTCCGTGGCCGCTTAATGGTGCCGTTGATGGATCCGCAGGGCAGGGTGATTGGTTTTACGGCTCGGCAAATGGATGATGATCCGCGCGCTCCCAAATACATCAACACACCTCAGACGTTACTGTATGACAAGAGCCGCCACGTGTTTGGGCTCAATCTGGCCAAAGAAACCATTCGTATAACAGAGGTAGCCGTGATTGCCGAGGGTAATCTTGATGTTGTAGCCAGCCACCAAGCCGGAGTAAAGCAGGTAGTGGCGACTGCCGGAACCGCCTTAACCGAGTATCAACTAAAAGCTTTAGCTCACTTTACGCCAGACATCCGCCTGGCGTTTGACGAAGACCGTGCTGGCCAAGCTGCCACCGAACGAACCATTCCAATTGCTAGTAAGGTTGGTATCAATCTCAGCATTATTACCATCCCAGCCGGCAAAGACCCTGACGAACTTATTCGCCAAGACCCCAAGTTATGGCAAGCGGCCATCAACCAGCATCAGTACGCCTTAGACTGGCTGATTGATCGGTATCAACATCAACTTGACCTTAGTTCGGCCAAGGGTAAACGGCAGTTCTCGGATATCTTGCTGCCGGTGGTAGCGCAGTTACAAGACAGTGTTGAGCAAGATCACTACTTGGCAACCTTGGCACAGCTTTTGGCCGTCAGCAAAGATTCCTTACAGCGTAAACTCCAACAAAAAGGTACCCCCACGCCAGCCCGAGCTTTAAAAACCACCACTCCCAGACCGGTTGACAACAAAGCCGCCGCCGAATATAAAAAGACCCAAGATCGCTTACTGGCCCTGATTGTGCACCACCCGATGTTTGCTCATTATCTCGATGCCATTACACCTGGAATGATGCTGGATACGACTGCTCAGCATGTCCTACAACAACTCAAGAATCACCAAGCCGCCACGCCTGACGCTACGTTGCCAAAAACAGGGGAATATGATAAGATACTGACAGTAATCTACGAGGCGTTGTATAAAGATCTAGATGATGTCGAACTGGGCTATGAAGCCGCACGACTCACGGGCCGCCTGATTGAACAATACGTAAAAGCCAAAAAAACTACTCTAACCCGAGGACTGGAAGGCGCAGATGACGCCCAGACCCAGGTACTCCTCCAAAAAGTCAAAGAACTCGACGCATTACTCAAAACCACGAAGGAGACGTGACTATATGACAGATGACGCAACCCCTGCTGACGAGCAGAATGTAAACGCCGCCCACGAGGCTGCCAAGCAGGAACTTCTGGCCGAAGCTAAAAAAGAAGGCAAAATCGACCAACGAAAGATCTTTAGCAAGATTCCAGACACCCCTGATAACGTTGACGTACTTGATCAACTTTATACTGAGCTAGCTGACTCTGGTATTCAGGTAACCGAACCCGGCGCCAACGCGACCGACGAGTGGGTAGAAGAAGAAGCCGAAGAAGTTGTCCTGAACGAACAGGTTTACCTTGATGATGTAGCCGATGACTCAGTTCGACTGTATTTGCGTGAAATTGGTAAGATTCCGCTGTTGACGGCCGAGGAAGAACTTGCCCTCGCCAAACGAGTTGTAGCTGGCGACAAAGACGCCAAAGACAAAATGGCCGAAGCTAACATGCGTCTGGTAGTAAGCATTGCCAAGCGTTACGTTGGTCGTGGTCTTGATCTACTAGACCTTATCCAAGAAGGCAACACCGGTCTACTGCGAGCAGTTGAAAAATTCGACCCGGACAAAGGGTTTAAGTTTAGTACCTATGCTACCTGGTGGATTCGCCAGGCAATTACCCGCGCGATTGCCGACCAGGCCCGTACCATTCGTATCCCAGTGCATATGGTGGAGACCATTAACAAGCTCTTGCGGACGCAACGACGACTTACCCAGGAACTTAACCGCGAGCCAACCAACGAAGAAATTGCCGAAGCCATGGAAATCGATGTCGAAAAAGTCGAGCACATCATGAAGATCAAACAGGATATCTCGAGCTTGGACGCCAGTGTGCGTGATGACGAAGAAGACTCGGTGCTAGCTGATTTTATCGAGGACGAAGATACAATTTCTCCCGAAGAATCTGCCACCAACCAGCTACTAAAAGAACACGTCAAAGACATGCTCGGCGCGCTGACAGAACGAGAACAAAAAATACTCAAACTGCGTTTTGGGCTTGAAGATGGCAAGAACCACACCCTCGAAGAGGTCGGCCAGGAATTTAGCGTGACCCGTGAACGTATCCGACAGATCGAAGCCAAAGCCCTTGCCAAGTTGCGCAAGCACAAGGATGCCAAAAAACTCCACGATTACATCAAGTAAGGATTAACCAAAGAGTTTAAGCGCAAGCCAGCCGACCGAGTACCACAATGCATTACCCAGAAGAAGAGTACGAGTTGCCACTAGAGTACGCCCGCGTACCGGAGGAAACGCAACTTGCTACACCGGTTTCTTATTTTGAAGGTCGCTGGCAAAAGCCGGCCGCGATTATATTAAGCCTGGCCGCGGCCGGTGGAGCTTTGGTGGTGCACACCAGCCTTAATGGCGACAGTCGTCGAACCGACACGCAGGCGTCAGCTCTGCGTGATCCGTTCGAGCCCAAGGGCTCAGCTTGTGTTGAGGGTAGTTTTGAACAAGAAATTGGACCAGTTGGTTGCGTCGATGCACACCAATCTACCGACGAAACCGTCTTCGCCACCACCTATCAGGGAGTATTGGGTGAAATCGCCGATTATCGCCGCTACCTTGATGACTTCCGCACATATTACACCGGCACAGATGACTATCCGATTAGCATGTCCTTAAGTACCTCGGGTAATTACGCCATAACCATCACCCATCAAGAATCGACAGATTTAGGACAGGCTGACCAGTCGCTGCGCCTCGACGTTACTAATACTAATCAGACTGCCGCGACCTACCACCGGGTTGTCTGGCCAAAACAGCCAGGCGTAGCCTTTAAGCAAACTGACATCTCGCTAACACCTGCCCAGCTGCAATTCGACAGAGTGACTGATCTCGACGGTGACCTCAATACCAGAGGTGATCGATACGAACAACACTGGACAGCCGCCCGTAAATCAGTAGGCAGTGCTACCACTGGTGTAGTTAGTACCGCCGCCGATATCGAGCAGTACACCATGACCGGCTCACCAGAGGTTGGCCGTCAAGCTTTGATTAGCTTGAATAGGTTTTTACAAGAGGGAAGCGACCACACCAGCTACTTGCCAGTCTCCACCGAAGTTTAAAAGTCGTTAGAGGTTTGCAACTATCTGTTCTAGTTTGTCCAGCATATGCTCTGGGGTTTCATCATTGGTAATCGTGAAATCGGCATTGGCTATAGGGCCGCCTTTTTCGAGGTTTTCGATTTCTGCGTACTCGCGTGACGAAACTTGTGCTTCCGTAAAAGGCCGGACGGGACGATTTGCTAATCGTTTGTGGCGCAGCATTCTGGGGGCAGCCACAGCGATGATAACTGCATTGTCGCCAAACGTCTGCTTGAAGACTTTGTACTCAGACCAGCTGTACAGCCCGTCCGCGACCACCATGTCATGTCCTTGGCTAAACAGGGACTTTATTTGTTCAACTATCCGTTTTGCGTAGGCATCTTTGCCTTCTTTGGCCCGGATGTCTTCTCTTACCAGTTTTTCGTTGTCTTCGTTTACTACCATGCCACGACGTTTGACTTCGTCGATGGTGATACCGCCAAAGTACACCGAGGGGATGTTCTTCTTCTCAAGATACTCAACACAAAAGCTTTTACCAGCCCCGGGCATACCCACAAAAGTGATAACTCTTTTCTCCATAGGCCGTATTCTACCTGATTTTAGGTGTTTTCTCACCTCGCATAAAGTTCCTATTGGCTTTTTGTCTTGTAGTAGTGTGGGTCTGTTGGAGTTGATCCCATATACTGAGCCAGTTTTGGTAACTGATTGTAATCTGGTCGTGCTCGTAAGCCAGCTTCGAGCAAGCGATATAGTTGACGTAAGGCTTCAGCAATCTGAGGGCTATCAATAATCATGCCAATAGCCTCATCGCCAAATGACATAATCGCTACTTTATTACCGTAAGCGTTCCATTCTACCGGCACAGTGTAGTCGTCCTGCTTCATCCACGTGCGGTCAAGCAGCATGTGAGGGTCACTATCTTTAAAATTTTTGGGGGCTTCAACGCGGTCTGGGGTAATTGCGTACCGTTTAATGCCGGCCTTGCGAGCCATGTGTCGAATTTCACTCATAAATTCGAAGTCCAATATATCCATGTTGGCGTGGGGGCGAATGATGTAGATGGGTTCTCTGTTTTTGACCTGGTCCAGATAAATTTTAGTTATTTCGTCTTTACCGACAAAAAAACGTACTCCTGGTTGTTCGGAGTACTCATAAAAACTTTTCATGAGTTCGGGGAGGGCATTGTCCAGTAATTGCTCTCGTTTGGCTACGGTCTTTCGCTGGGCTTCGACAATCTTCTTTAGGGCTACAGGGCTCTGGGCACGGTAGTGGAGCTTACGTTCTTTATTAAAGCTGTGCACCAAACCAAGCTTGTCCATCTTGTCGAGCGCCATGTAAATGGTGGAGCGCTTCTCGTCGGTTGCCTCGGCAACTTCGGGTGGGGTGAGTGGACCTTTTTGAACCAATGCTCGATAGGCTTTTACTTGAGTCTCGGTGAGGCCAAATTGTTGCAGAATTGCGCTATCCATGAGCCCATCTTAGCAAGAAATGTGATATTTGTCAATTAGCTAATGACAAAATATAAAGTGTAAAACTATCCAAAAGCATACAACAATTGACAAAAAGAGCAAATAATTCTATACTACCAGAGATTATGTTAATAGAGGATTATCACAATGCCCGAATCAAATGAACCAATCCAAGAAGTACACATAGACCCGTTTGCGGAACGCCAAGCTTATGTTGACGAAATGTTTAACTCCGGTTACGACCAAAAAGAAGCTGAAACCTCACAGGCCGAGCTTGACCGCGATCGCCAAGCAGCTCGTATTGCTCAGATGGAAGCCGAACTGGCAGAACTTGAAGCAAGCAACAGTGATCGCTGGGAGGCTATTAAAGACTGGAATCTGATGGCTGAGTTCGAAGAAGCCGACCGAGCCCGAGAAGCCTGGGAAGCCGATAGTAGGCGCATAGGAGCGCTAAGAGAACAGATTCGAATAGCCCGAGGATAATAGTTATGAATATCACTCCTTACCCCGAACATGAAGGTCCTGAAATCGCAGATGTTTTTGAGGTTGGCGAGGCAGTTGCCGCGATATCAAGGTCTCGCCAACCGGTTCCAGAAGGCGAGCCATACAGCCAAGAATTGCTCACGGGTGATGTCTTGCGCCGTACCTGTCCAGTGGTAGGCAATGAGGCCTGCAAGGCAGCGTGTCAGGCGCCGGCCGGTTATGATAATTTTGAAAAGCTCTGTTCTGACCATAATCTGCGCCAGGCTGTAGATGCGCTTGTGCCGAGCGGGCTAGAAACCCTCATGGTAAGCGTGACGGGTAACGAGATAGGCTTTGCAGATGAATTACCAGGCTATCGCGATGCCGGACTGGTGAGTCGTAACTCCCAAGGGATAGAAGAGATAGCCGGTTATAACGCCTTCTTTGCTCGGTCTTCTGATAAAGTGGCGCTTGGCTCAAGACTAGCTGATTGTGGCTATGTGACGCTAGATTTCCAGGACAAAGATGGTGAGCAAGTGATTGGCTTTATGCACCTGACTCGGCCACATATGCAGGGGGAGTCTGCGCTCCAGTTTGAGGTGGACGGCAAGCCAGCCGGGGCGTTCGAGTACTTCATTGATCAAGCCTTAAAGCACTACGGCGCTGACTTGGACACTGTTAAAGCGCGTGTGGTTGCGGCTACAACCAGCAAGAATTTTCACCAAACTTTCAAGAGCGCCGAACACATGGAAGAGCGTTTTGCGGGCTGGCTGGAACAGGGCTTTCTCCATAATTTAAGCAATCCAGACTGGCAGCCCGGTGATCCGGTGCTGCAAAGCGACGATTGGACAGCTGACTACAAAGAAATGGTGATATGGCAGGTGCTACGCGCGGGGCTGAAACCAGAACAACTAGAAGTTGAGGGCAGTATTGACCCCCGTGATTTGGAGTTAGGACACGCCAGCCACTCAGCAGCCGTGCACGAGCTGATACCGCACGCCCGTGACCTATACGTCACTTACCCTAAGCAGACGTCCGAGACACAATAAGTCGTTCAACCTCACGAATCATAATAAAGATTGCGGCTGCCGCCAGTGCGTAGGCCCAGTCGATGGCGCTCAGCGGGCCCGCTCCAAAGTAATACGAGATAGTCGGGTTATAGAGGATAAGACTTACACAGCCCAGCGATAGCACCATAGATAGCCACAGTAGCTTGTTGTGAAGCTGGTAACGCGTAAATAAGCCGTGACGGCTGCGTCGTTGCAGGATGTTGAATAATTGGCAGAGAACGATTGTAAGGTAGGTCATAGCCGTTGCCTGTGCGTAGAGCTGGGTATCGGTAGCAGCGTTTTGAGCCGTCACCCCGTGTCGTGCAAAGAAGAACACAAAGTTAAAGAAGGCCAATCCGCCAATCAAAAGACCACACCACAACAGATCAGTAATCGAAGCCGGGTTTAGAATGTGATCACGCAGGTTACGAGGTTTTTCGGCCATCAGCTCTCCATCGGCCTTGTCCCAACCGAGGGCGGCGATGGGAAACAGCTCGGCGATCAGGGCGATAGCCAAGATTTCCATAACCGTTAGTGCCAGTGGTACGTGCAACAGGCTCAGCGCCGCTAGACTCGTCAGGTTGACGACGAGCTCGGCTGAGTTACTGGTAAAACAGCTCAGCGTACCTTTTTTAATGTTCTGAAAAATGGTCCGACCCTGCTGGACGGCACCTACCAGGGTGTGAAAGCTGTCATCGAGCAAAATAATTTCGGCTGACTGCTTGGCGACGTCTGTGCCAGTCTTACCCATAGCCACGCCAATATCGGCACGCTTTAGGGCAGGGGCATCATTTATGCCGTCACCAGTGACGGCGGCGACTTTACCGCTGCGTTTGACCAGCTCGACAATACGGAGCTTGTCCTCTGGGCTGACCCGACTAAAGATTGCCCCGCCCGTCACGGCCATTTGGAGTACCTTGGCATCATCCAAATTGCGCAATTCATCACCAGTCACAACAGTGAGAGCTTGGTGATCGGCGGCTAATCCGGCTCGACGGGCGATGGCTTCGGCGGTGGGTGCATAGTCACCAGTGATAATTGCCACACTAATATGGGCGGCATGGGCTGCTGCCATGGCGGCCGGTACTTCTTCGCGCAAAGGATCAACCATACTGACCATACCCATAAAGGTTAGGTCCTGCTCGACGGTTTCTAGAGTAAGTTTGTCGATATCAGCGCCGGCGGGCAGGACCTTGTAAGCATAGGCTAGGTTACGCATGGCTGATTTGGCCCAGTCGTCGTTTTGCTGCAAAATTCGGGCGGTGTCGGCTGTCTGCAGTCGGCGGGTGTGACCGTGATCCCAGATATCGCTACATTTTTTGACTACACTCTCTGGCGCGCCCTTAACGAACACATATTTTTGTTGGCCAGTGCCGTACTGACGCAGCGAACTCATACGCTTGCGAGCGGAATCAAAGGCAAACTCTTTGAGCTCTGGGTGTTGGCTATCCAGAGCTTCTGGGTTAAGCCCAGCTTTGCTGGCTAAAACTATCAACGAACCTTCGGTAGGGTCACCAATACAATACCAGGTGGCATGTTCGTCATCGGCTGGGCTGATACGAGCATTGCTGGCAAAGGTGCCTGCAGCAAAAAACAATTCCAACTCACTGAGTTGCTCCGGGGTGAGCGGTGTATTGTCCTTACTAATAACCCCGTTACTTTCATAGCCTGATCCGCTCACCTGGTAGACATCTTTACCTATCAAGAATTGTTCAACCGTCATCTGGTTTTTAGTAAGTGTGCCAGTTTTGTCGGTTAGGATGACATTGGTCGCCCCTAGGGTTTCGACGGCTGATAGCTTTTTGACTAGCGCCTGAGCTTTGGCCAGCTTGTTCGCTGCCTGGGCTAGGGCAGTGTTAATTTCGGCCGGCAGACCCTGCGGGATAATCGAGCTGGCAATACCGATGGCAAACAACAAGGCATCTTTAATACCGAGGTCAGCCCGAATGGCGACGGGTAGCAAAACAGTACACAATACCACCGTGCCCTGTGTAACCCGGGTCGCAATATTGTTCAGCTCGCGCTGCAAGGGGCTGAGGTCACTGGTAGTGCCGGCGCTTAAGCTGGCAATCCGGCCGAGTTCGGTTTGCATACCGGTACCAATGACCACGCCATAGGCCTCGCCGTTGGCAACTGTCGTGCCCATGAATACTAAATTATGACGATCGCCCAGGGGTACCTCTTGTGTAATGGCGTGCGGAAACTTACGGCTGGGATTACTCTCGCCCGTTAGGGCAAAGTCGTTGGTTTGTAGTTCGGTCTCTTGAATAATGCGTAAATCTGCCGGTACCGATACCCCCGCCTCAATGTAAACGATATCCCCTGGGACGAGTTCAGTGGAGGCAACCTCGCTAGTTTTACCATCACGAATAACACGGGCCGAGGCAACGACTAGTTTTTCGAGGCTTTCCATCAACTTTTCGGCCTTAAACTCCTGCGTAAAACCGATGATCGTGTTGAATAACACCAGGGCTAGTAAAACAACCGTGGTGCGCTGGTCTTCTAAGATAAAAGTTATAACAGCGCTGCCGAGGAGCAGCAGGATCATGAGGTCTTTGTACTGGCGGAGGTAGCGGTGGAGCAGGGACTCTTTATGGACTGTTTCCAGCCGGTTTGGTCCATACTGCTCCAGCCGCTGCTGCGCCTCGGCAGCGCCCAAACCCTTTTGGGAAGTTTGCAACTGTGCCAGTACAGCATCGGTTTCCAGCAAATAGGCCGGCTTGGGGCCAGTATCGGTGGTCATATACATAAGCAGTATAACTGCTTCTTGTGCTTATTGTCTGCTAGACAGGTATAATTAAACGGTAAACGAGGCGAAGTATGGCCGAGCGTAAGCGACTGGCAATCATAGATGGTAAATCGGTGTTCTACCGTGGCTATTACGCCATGCCCAACCTGAGTACCAAAGATGGTAAGCCCACCGGCGGGGTGTACGGTTTTGCGGTTATGGCTCTAGAGGTCATCAAGCGCCTCAAGCCCGACTACGTGTGTGTGGCCTGGGATAAGCCTAAAACCAACATTCGTAAGCGACTGCAAATGTATCCCGACTACAAAGCTGGCCGTAAACCAGCCCCAAAAGACTTCTACGAGCAAGTGCCAATTTTGCATGAACTGCTCGACGCCTTTGGTTGGCCGCTATACGAACTGGACGACTACGAAGCCGACGATATTATGGGAACACTGGCTGTGCAGGCGCGCGAAAAGGGTATCGACACTGCTCTTATCACCAGCGATCTTGACCTCCTGCAGGTTATTAATGGCAACGTCCACGTATATGCTCTTAAGAAAGGCTTGAGTAATATCGAGCTATTTCACCCTGATAGCTTCAAAGAAAAGTACCACATTGACGTTGAGCAATTTCTTGACCTCAAAGCCATTAAGGGCGACTCATCTGACAATATTCCCGGCGTGCCCGGTATTGGCGAAAAGGGCGCTGTTGAATTACTAAACCAATACAAAACGTTAGACGGCATCTACGAGAATATCGAGTTGATCAAAGAATCTACTCGCAAAAAGTTAGTAGCTGGCAAAGACCTTGCCGAACTGAGCAAAAAACTGGCTGCCATATGGACCGATGCACCCATAAAGCTCAATCTTAAAGAGGTGGACGGTAGCAAAATGGATGCCCACAAAGTCCATGACATGCTACAAAAACTGGAGTTTCGAACCCTGGCTCGGCAATTGCCAGACATCATGCAAGTTGGCGATGACTACAAACCAGCGGCCAGTGATGTGGTCAGCCTGAAGGTCGGTAAAAATGTACTCATCGACACGGCCGCCAAGCTCAAAGAACTGACCCTACCTAAGACCGAACAACTCTATATTCACAGCCGTTCGGCAGGCAAGCATGGCCGCGATCCGCAAGTTCTAGTATTGAGTCTTGATGGCAAGACAACCTATAGCCTGGATCTTACCAAACTCAACCACCAGGCCGTTGCTGAACTATTCAAAGGCGATATCGGCCTGGTTGGCTATGACCTCAAGAGTACTCTCAAAGTGTTATTGGCGCTGGGTTGTAAAACACTACCGGCAGTAACGCACGATATTCTGATAGGTGCATTTCTTATAAATCCGCTGCGGCGTGATCAAACCTTCACCGGACTTGCCCAAGCCGATATTGGCTATGACGGATCGTCTTTTGAGGACTTGGATAGCGAAGAGATTATGCATCGAGCACCCGAGATCATGGCTGCCCTAAAGGCTCTGGAGAATCTGCAAGCTGAGCAAATGAGTGAACTGACTGGCCTGATAAAAGTAGCTCAGGGGGTAGATTTTCCGGTTATTCCGGTGCTTGCAAAGATGGAATACGAAGGCATCGAGCTCAATACAACGTATTTAAAATCCATGGCCGAGCGGGTGTCAGATAGCATCAGCGACCTCGAACAACAGATTTATGGACATGCCGACCAGGAGTTTAATATCTCCAGCCCAACCCAGTTAGCCGATATTTTATTCAATAAGCTCAAGTTGCCGACCCAAGGTATCAAAAAAGGAAAAACTGGTTATTCAACTGCCGCCAGCGAGCTTGATAAGTTGCGGGCAGATCATCCAATCATCGACTTAATTACCCAGTATCGCGAAGTCACCAAGCTAAAGAACACCTACATAGACACCTTGCCGACAATGGTTGATGAACAGTCTCGCTTACACACCACGTTTGCTATGACGGTGGCGCAAACCGGTCGCTTGAGCTCCAACGACCCCAATCTACAAAACATCCCCGTACGCACCGATTTAGGGAAGGAAATTCGTACCGCCTTTGTTGCTGGACCCGGTAAAACCTTTGTAAGTGCCGATTATAGCCAGTTTGAACTGCGCCTCGCAGCTTACTTATGCGGTGATACCGAGCTGATGGAGCAATTCAATCAAGATATCGACGTACATACTACCACCGCTGCCGAGGTCTATGGCCGTGACCCAGAAGATGTCACCAAAAATATGCGCCGCGAAGCCAAGGTAGTAAACTTTGGCATCATGTACGGCCTGAGCACTCATGGGCTGGTGGCTGCTACCGGAATGACCTATGATGCCGCCAAACATTTTATAGAAAAATATTTTGAAGTCCGCCCCAAGTTATTGGCGTACATAGAATCTGTTAAAAAGATGGCCAACGACAAAGGCTATGTCGAAACCATGTATGGTCGCCGGCGACCCACCCCAGATGTAAAATCATCGAATTTTATGGTTCGCGAAGCCGCCATGCGTCAGGCTGTAAATATGCCGTTTCAGGGTAGCGCAGCCGACATCATGAAAATGGCTATGGTGGCGGTCGACAAAAAACTCGACCCGTCGTGCCGCATGCTGCTTCAGATTCACGACTCTATATTGGTTGAGTGCCCAGAAGCCGAGGCCGAAAAAGTCGCCAAGCTCATCAAGGAAACCATGGAAGGTGTTGTTAAACTCCCCATTAAATTAACCGTCGATACTGTAACTGGCAATAATTGGGGCAAACTGTGAAGACTATTGTTACCCGTTTCACGCCCGGTACAGAACTTAAGTCTCAGCTCACAAAACTTGCCAGGGCACACAATATCACGGCCGGCTACATCATTACCTGTGTCGGTGGAATGACAGAAGTGATTTGTCGTATGGCTGGAGCCACTCCTAGTAAGCAAGACATTCGCCAGTACAAGGGGCACTTTGAAATAGTTTCTTTGGTTGGAACAGTATCAAGCAACGGTTGCCATCTTCACATTTCGTTCGCCGACGAACAGGGTAAGGTAGTGGGCGGCCATCTTAAAGAAGCCATCGTTGACCCAACCGCAGAACTAGTCTTGGGAATCGAAGAAAAGCTGACATTTGACCGTCACTTAGACCACGAAACTGGATTCAAAGAACTCCGCATAAGCTAGCTTGAAAAAGACATACCTATATGGTATTATACCTCTGTTAAGTTATGTACGAGAGAACACGATATCTAGTTATATTTCTGGTGGTGGTCCTGCTATTTTTGTTAGGACTGCTGATTTTTCGTGGCAGCGGTAGCCCCAAGAATGTTAAAACTAACAAAACAACCGCCAATCTGCCCAAAAGTATCTCTCAGTACAATAACGACAGCTCTTATGTGCGCTTAACTATCGATGGTCCAGTTAACGCCGACCAGAATCACCGCATGATTCGGATTACTGTCGCCCAAGATCAGAACAATCTCGACATTTTTCAGGGGTATCAGTACACCAGTCTTGGCACCTATGGCTTTGGCAGCAATAAAGACGCCTACAACGACTTCCTATACGCCTTGCAGAACGGTGGCTTCGATAAAACGCTCGACCGTCGCTCAGCCAACTACTACGGCATGTGTCCGCAGGGCAGCCGCTACATCTTTGAGGTGTTTGATAATCAGGAACGCATCAGCCAGCGTTGGTCAGCTAGTTGTGGCAATATGGGAAACTTTGGCGGCCGAACCGCTCTCATGTTGTCCTTATTTAAGGCGCAGATCCCTGACTACTCTAAACTGACATCTGGCATCGGCATCTAACGGACCTAAAACTGAGGGCGGACACACCTGGTATAGTAGGGGAATGATTCGAGCAATCGTTTTTGACTGCTTTGGGGTTCTTACAAGCGACAAGTGGAAAGAGTTTATTGCCGCCCAGCCCGCCGACAAGGTTCAAGCCATACGTGATATACATACTGCTTTCGATAAGCACCTGATTAGCTATTCAGATTTCCAAAAACAGGTGGCCGAACTCTCTGGTGCCAGTGACCGAGAACTAGATGATGTCTTCTTGCAAAAAACCATACGACCTAAGAATGAACCATTATTTGTGTTCATCCAAACGCTGAAACAACAGTATAAAATCGCTATCTTGAGTAATGTCGGTACGGGGTGGATCCGGGATGAGTTTTTAACGGCCGATGAGCAACAACTCTTTGACACTATGGTGTTTTCGTACGAAGTCGGTTACGCCAAGCCTGACCCAGAGATGTATGAAATCACAGCCGAGCGCCTCAGTGTGCCGGCGAATCAGTGCGTAATGATTGACGACTCCCAGCCTAACATTGACGGCGCGCTAGCAGCTGGTTGGCAGGCGATTTTGTACCATGATCTGACACAACTTAAAAGCGAGCTATTGGCCAAAATGAGTCAATAATATACCGCACGTGATATAAAAAATCAGTAAAAAACTGACTAAGCATAAGGGACTTGACAGATGTGTATCACGGAGCTACACTGGATTTTGTAAGTAATTAACACCAACAAGGAAACAAAGATGGCCGAGCAATTAGGTGATCCAGAAATCCAAAAACTTTATAGTGTTGACCGCGATTTGTTTATGATTGGTGTGGTCGGTGCCTTAGGTGCCGAAATTGATATTACTGCTTATCCTCCCAGTGAAGAGCCAGCTCGACCAGATGATCTTGTGGGCATTGATCGTGGGCAGGGCTATTCCGACCAGTGGGTAAGTAGCCAGGCGGCTCCTGCCCAAACCCGTTTAGCTTCGTAATATTAAAAGTAGTCTTAGATCCGAAAGAGTAGTTTCTTGTCAGTTCCAGCGGCTTTTTGAAGTTGCGGGAGTTCTAGCCTCAAGCTGTTGGCTAGGCCCGCGCTGCCAGTAATGATCACGATATCCTTGCTGCGAATCAGTACTTCTACCTCTGCTTTGTAGCGGTCCTGAACGTATTGCTTAATTGCGGCAATCTCGTCTGGTTTAGCAAAGCGGTCCGGAGTAAGCATATCTTTAATGGAATCCATGAACTCAGTATACTGGTCTGTACAGAGCGAATAAACAATAACGGAGGTGTAGTCGGCGATGCCAGAATTGCCAGAAGTTGAAACGGTGCGCATGGGCTTACAACGTTTAGTTGTGGGCAAGACGCTGGCTATGGTGCAGAGTGATACCGAAAAGTCGTTTCCCAATGCGCCAGCTGATGTAGAACGATTCCTCAAACAGGCCTCAATTACTGCTGTCAGGCGTCGTGCCAAAGTCTTGCTTATAGAGCTGAGCAGTAATTACACCCTAGTGATTCACCTTAAGATGACGGGGCAGCTTGTATATAAAGATGCAGAGCAACGCTGGGGAGCAGGGCACCCTAATGATAGTTTAATTGCTGACCTACCAGATAGATCCACCCGCGTTACCTTTACATTTACAGATGGCAGCCAATTATTCTTTAACGATCAACGCAAGTTTGGTTGGGTTAAACTGATTCCTACACCAGAAGTGCCCAATATCGACTTCTTTCAAAGGGTTGGGCCAGAACCACTGGCTGATGACTTTACGGCTGCAGCTTTCCGCCAGCGTTTAGCCCGACGCCAGAACACGACTATCAAGGCAGCCCTGCTAGATCAAACCGTTATCGCCGGAGTCGGCAATATTTACGCCGACGAGAGTCTATGGGGAGCCAAAATTCATCCCGCAACCCTTGTTAAAGATGTTTCTGTGACCAAGCTCAACACGCTGTTTACAGAGCTGCAATTTGTGCTGCGCTTAAGTATCGAAAAAGGCGGCTCTACCGATAGAAATTACGTGAATGCCGAGGGGAAACGGGGTAGTTATATTGACTTTGCCCGGGTGTTTCGACGAGATGGTCAGACGTGCCCACGCTGTGGAGAAGTAATAATCAAGTCACGCGTTGCAGGGCGAGGCACTCACACCTGTCCACACTGCCAGAAGGCGCCAAAGAAATGAGTACCATAACGACAATAACGGGTGAGAATGATTTCCTGCGGCTGCAGCAGCTAGAAGCAATCGTGGAGGCTTTTTTGGCGGCGCACAACCATGACCATATGGCGGTCGAGCGCCTCGACGGAGAAGCTACAAACTATGAGCAGCTACGCGATAGTGTCAGCGGCTTGTCACTATTTTCTCAAGACAAACTCGTTATCGTTCGGAGTGGTAGTGCGCTCAAAGCCTTTGCAGAATCACCACAAAAACTACTCGAAGATATTGCAGACACAACCGACTTGGTTTTGCTTGAGCCCAAACTTGATAAACGGACCAGCTATTACAAATACCTCAAATCGAATACAAAATTTATTCAATGTGATACGCTCGATGGCCGCCAGTTGGCGAGGTGGATAACAGAGCTAGTTAAGGAAAAAGACGGCACCATCAGTTCATCTGACAGTCAGTTACTCGTCGATAGAGTTGGTCTGGACCAACAGCAGCTGTATAGCGAAATAACGAAGTTAGTCGCCTACAATCCACACATTACAAAAGATAGTATTAGATTGCTGACTGACCTGTCGGCGCAGGGCACCATGTTCGAATTATTAGACGCGGCCTTTGCCGGCCGGCCACAAAAAGCTATGGCGCTATACCAGGCTCAGCGCCAGCAAAAGGTAGAACCGTTGGCCATCGTGGGCATGCTGGCCTGGCAAATCCACATTGTGGCTGTCGTCCAAGCCGGCAAGGGCCGCGACGATTCAACCATTGCGAAAGACGCCGGTATAAACCCATACGTAGTACGCAAAAGTCGCGCAGTCGCCCAGCGTCTTAGCCAGACTCAACTCAAAAAGTTAGTGCAGCGTTTATTAAAGCTTGATGTGGATCTCAAATCCAAAACCCTCAACGCCGACGATGTCGTCAGTCAGTTTATTCTGGAATTAAGCAGGGCAGCGACTACTTAGTAGTTTTCTTGGCAGCTGGTTTTTTAGTGACTGGCTTTTTAGCAACAGACTTTTTAGCAGCCGGTTTTGCAGCAGTCTTTGCAGCTGGTTTAGCCTTGGCTGTCCCGGCAACTTTAACACCGTTAGCCTTGGCTTGAGCAGCAAGTTGTCGCTGTTTACGGGCAACTTTATTCTTGTGCAAGACATTTTTCTTACCGGCTTGCGCAACAGCACTCTGAGCTTCGCGGTAGGCATCGGCAGCTTTAGCACCACCCTTGTCCAGGCTAGCCTGGAAGGTTTTAACGGCACTTTTCATGGTTCGCTTGGTGCGAACATTGCGAACCGTAGCCTGTTTAGCTAGGCGGACGCGTTTCTTGGCAGATTTTATAATTGGCATTCGCCCGACTATACACTAAGATGTTGTCTCTGTAAAGGGTTGGGACGGGGTAGACAACGCTTGTGGTTTATGATACGCTGGCCAACAGGGAAGAAAAACTAAAACCCAAAACCATGGAAAACCCAAAACAACAGGCTATCGAGCGCCTGCGCAGCGCAAACAACGTCTTGGTGACGGTTAGTAATAACCCGTCAGTTGATCAATTGGCGGCGGCGATTGCCCTGACGCTGTTTCTCAACAAGCTCAACAAGCACGCCACTACTGTATTTAGTGGCCAAATTCCTTCAACCATCGAGTTTCTACAGCCAGAGAAAACCATCGAGAAAAACACCGACAGCCTGCGTGATTTCATCATTGCCCTCGACAAATCCAAAGCTGACAAACTGCGCTATAAAGTCGAGGATAAACTCGTCAAAATCTTTATTACTCCGTATCACACCTCGATTGGTGAAGCCGACTTAGAATTTAGTCACGGCGACTTCAATGTTGATGCTGTACTGGCCTTAGGTGTCCAAAAAAGGGAAGAACTTGACCAAGCCATTACCGCGCACGGCCGCATTTTGCATGATGCTACGGTTATCACCGTCAACACCCAAGCTAACACCGATATCGGTGCTATCAACTGGCAAGATCCAAATGTCAGTAGCTTGTGTGAGCTGGCCTATGGCATTGCCGAATCACTCCAGGCCGATGCTATCGACGGACAGATGGCAACCGCCTTCTTAACCGGTATTGTGGCCGAAACCGAACGCTTCAGTAACGCCAAGACGTCATCTACGGCTATGGCCATAAGTTCGAAATTAATGACATCCGGTGCTAACCAGCAGCTCGTCGCCACCAAGTTGGCGCCACCGCCACCACCGCCAAAACCACCGCAAGATGATTCGTTCCGGGTACCAAAAGGTTCGGTAGAAGCTAACGCCGCGCAGCATCCAAAAGAGAAGAGCATCCCCGCACCCAATAATGGGATGATTGCACCAAAACCGCTGAGCTCTGCCAAACCAGCCGAACTACCAAAGCCTGTCAAAGATGATGGTGCACTGTCTATTAGCCATGACGACAAAGCTACCGACTCAATTAACCAAATTCTCAATGCCGAAGAAGAGGAAGACGATGTGGAGCAAGTCCACATTGATGATGAAGGTACCCTAAAATACGCCTCTGAACTTGCTCGAGAACACGAACAAACGGCTGCTAAAGATACCGCCAGCCAGGTGACAACTGGTGGTGCGCCAGCGCCAGCCCCGCTTGATCAACCACCAAGCATTGGTAATGCCAACAATACGCCAGTTGACCCGCTTACTACCGATGTTAATCCTGCTGGCCAACCACTCCTGAATCACAAACTACCACCCAGTAGCACCACCGACGAGGATGAAGATGTGCACGATGAACCCCTGGCTCCCGGGCCAGGTGCTTCGCTTACTGACCTAGAACAGTCGGTACACAGCCCACATCTGCAAGCCGACTCTTCACACGTTGATCGAGCCCGCGAAGCAGTCTCCAATGCCGTTAGTACCACCCCAGGACCATTACAGCCGTTCGCATCCCTAAACGCTCAGCATATCGATTTGGACAGCCCCGCTCCGCCAGTATCACCAACTCCGCCAGCTCCGGCTGGCCCCGACGTCTACACGGCTGGTTTACAGCAAGATTTTGCCGACAGTCAAAATAGTGTTGCAGACGGCCTGCCTGTCAGCATTGTGCCACCCGCCAGTCCGGTAGATCAGACAGCCAGCCCCAACCAGGCCAGCGCACCACCCCTGGTGCCACCGCCCATGATGCCACCAACACCCGCATCAGCCGCTGGGTTGACGATGCCGCCAAATGGTCCGGTGGTTTCGCCCAGTCAGCCGGCAACCCCACCACAGGACGACAATTTACCACCACCGCCAGCTCCAACCCCACCAACCGGCAACCCGTTGTTCCCGCAGCCGTAAATAGCCGTAAATGGCAAGGTAGTTACGCACAGTTGGTTCGTTTTAGGGTAGGATGTAAGCCATGGACGGCATTCTACTTATTGATAAACCAGCTGGCTGGACATCGTTTGATGTGGTTGCCAAAGTTCGCGGGCTGCTGCGACAAGCTGGAGTGACTAAGCCTAAGGTGGGACACTGCGGTACGCTTGATCCGTTGGCGACCGGCTTACTGGTGATAGTAGTGGGTAGTTACACCAAGCGTGCCCAGGAATTTACAAAACTCGACAAAACCTACGAAGTAACCATGAAACTTGGCCAAACCAGCACAACTGGCGACGAAGAAGGCGACAAGACAGATGTGTCACCTAAAAAACCCTCCCAGAGCGCTGTAGAAGCCGCTATACGCAGTTTTGTGGGTGAAAGCCAACAAACACCGCCCCAGTTCTCGGCCATCAAGGTGGACGGCCAGAGAGCCTACAAGCTGGCTCGCCAAGGTAAAACCATAAAACTGGAGCCTCGCACCATACAAATTGATTCGATTACAGATGTGAAATACGAATACCCAATTGTAAAGTTCACGGCTGATGTATCCTCAGGCACCTATATTCGTTCTTTGGTTGAAGATATCGGCACCAAATTAGGCACCGGCGCCTATATGACCGACTTACGTCGCACACGAATTGGTGATTTCGAGCTAGCAGACGTCGGTTTCAGCACCTCTGATACCGCTACAGCTTTACAATCACACCTGATTGTATAAATATTGACCATATGAGTGAGCTTGTCCCCACGGCGACAGTCAGAGTTAAACGGTTCTGCGGAGAGCCGTATATTGCCCGGGCAGAGGATTGTTGCGTAGTTGCTAATCCTCGAGAGGGGGAGTTCTATATGCTGACGGTAGCAGATGGCCGGGATTGCGCTTTGCCAGCGATTTCATGTGATCAAAAAAAACCACATCTACGAAGAGGGGGGTACGAAAAAGCTATTCGGGGTGGGGTTCGATCAAAAATTGCAACAACCGAAGAAGCCGAAGTTTTACGGGAGTATTTCGCCCGTGCGAGAGATGGGACATCAGAAAGTTGTCCAGGAAGGGGAGTAAACGGTTTTGATAACAACACCGTGCTACGGGGCTTGTCGTCTGCTGTCAGGGCGATCTTTGGGGCAGAGTTACCACGCAATGACGCGAAATATGTGAATCCATTTAAACGCTTTGAGTTGGTTGAGGCGGCGCTGCAAGCGGTGCGTTTATCCGGTAGTGTTGTTGATGACTTCACCTTTAATGATGCAAATTTGTTAAATCCTACAGACCCTATACCAGAAAGAGTAGAGGCTGCCCGCAGCGCTATGTGGGACGCTGTTCTGAGTTTGGCGACAGAAGACCACTCCTCGGTGCTTTATCCAACAGAAGTTGATATTGCCCTCCGCAGCGAGTTGGGCGATGTACCTCTTGATTAACAGATGAGACTGTGCTAAAGTAGGGGCAGCGTATGATAACAAGTGAGAAAAAACAGGCGATTATTACTGATGTCGCAACCTCAAAAAAGGACACTGGCTCACCAGAGGTCCAAGTTGCTATTTTGACGGAACGCATCAACGAAGTAACCGCACATCTAAAGCAGAATAAGCACGACTTTATGGCCCGTCGTGGTCTGTTACAGATGGTTGGTCAGCGCAAGCGTCTTCTTAAGTATTTAGCTGCTCGCGACAGCAAAGCGTACTTGGCGTTGGTGAAAAAACTCGGCCTGCGCAAATAAAGTGCCCAGACTCATCATTCGGTAAAGCCGAATGCAAAGCTTGTGCACATTAATAGGTAAGATCTATTCGACGCGGAGACCAGATATATGGCGAGATGCACAAGCCATCCATATATTTGCACCCTGTGTCGAATATAGGACAACTGTCCAGAAAGGTACTTTTATATGAGTACAGTCAATGCCGTTGGCAAAAAAATTATTAAGGTGAGCACCCAGTTGTGTGGTCGCGAACTCAGCTTGGAGACCGGCCGAGTCGGCTTCCGATCAACCAGTTCGGTGATTGCTCGTTATGGCGACACGGTAGTTTTGGCCACTGCCATGGTGAGTCCACGACAAGTTCAGGGAATGGATTATTTCCCACTAAGCATCGATTACGAAGAAAAGTTTTATGCAGCCGGTAAAATCAGCGGTAGCCGTTTTGTTAAGCGCGAAGGTCGCCCATCTGACGACGCCGTTTTAATTGGCCGTCTGATCGACCGCCCGATTCGACCCTTGTGGCCGAAGGGCTATCGCTACGAAGTACAGGGTGTAGCGACGGTATTAAGCATGGACCCTGACTTCCGCCCTGACATGATCGCCATGATTGCCATGAGTGCTGCTTTTACGCTTACTGGTGCACCGTTTGACGGCCCAGTCGCTGGTTTACGTGTCGGACAAGTTGACGGCAAGTTAACTGCCTTTCCAACCGTCGAACAATTAGACCAAGGCCCGCTCGACCTGGTTGTAGCTGGTACAGAAGACGCCATTATGATGGTGGAGGCCGGTGCCAACGAAGTCAGCGAAGATTTAGTTGCCGAAGCTCTGGAGTTTGCTCACAAAAGCTACCAACCAGCTATCAAACTACAACAAGAGTTGGCTAAAAAGGTTGGTGTTACCGCCCAAGAATACGAACTGGTTCTGCCCGATGAAGCCATCCAAAAGGCAATGGACGAGTGGGTAAAAGACCGACTTGGTGCCAAACTCCGTATACCGTACCCAGAGCGTAATGAGTTAATCAAATCCTTGCGCGACGACATGCACGCTCATTTCGAAGGCGAACTAGGTGTCGACATGTACGGCGAGGTTAAAACCGCTTACGAAGAAGCCCTAACTATGGCCATCCACAAAGATGTTCGTAGGGGTATTGTGGAGTCCGAAACTCGACCAGATGGCCGTAAGTTAAACGAAATCCGACCGTTATCTAGCGAAGTTGGTTTGCTGCCGCGCGCCCATGGATCAAGCATCTTTGCGCGTGGTATGACACAGGCTTTGAACGTCGTAACACTGGCACCCCTATCGTATGCCCAGCTTATCGACACCATGGAAAAGAACGTCGAAAAGCGTTACATGCACCACTACAACGCTCCTGGTTACACCGTAGGTGAAGTTAAGCGCTTGGGCAGCCCCGGCCGCCGAGAAATTGGCCACAGTGCTTTAGCCGAACGCGCCTTGCTGCCAGTCATCCCAGCTGAAGCAGTCTTCCCATATGCTATCCGCAGCGTGACCGAAATTATGAGCCAGAACGGTTCTACTAGTATGGCCGCCACGTGTTCGAGCTGTTTGGCATTAATGGATGCCGGTGTGCCTCTAAAGGCGCCAGTCAGTGGTATTGCCATGGGCTTGATGCTCGACGGCAAAAAAGCCTACATTTTGAGTGACATCGCCGACGCCGAAGATTTTGCCGGTGACATGGACTTTAAGGTTGCCGGAACAGAAAAGGGTATTACTGCTTTACAGATGGACATGAAGGTCCACGGTTCGGGCGTCGACATCCTAAAGAAAGCGCTGCAGCAGGGTAAAGAGGGCCGAGCCGAGATTCTGCGTCATATGCTGACCACACTGTCTGGTCCTCGTACCGACATGAGTCCATATGCACCACGCGTCGAGTCAATCTCGATTAACCCTGACAAGATTCGTGAGATTATCGGTAAGGGCGGCGAGACCATCCAAAAGATTACTGGTGAAACCGGTGCCGAAATCGACATTAAAGATGATGGAACAGTGATGATAGCCAGCCCAGATGGTGCGAGCATCGCCGCGGCTAAACAGTGGATCGAAATGATTGTCGCCGAGCCAGAAGTTGGCAAGATTTACGAGGATGCTCCGGTGGTGAGCGTGATGGACTTTGGCGCCTTTGTGCAAGTCCTGCCTGGTAAAGATGGCTTGGTGCACGTTAGTGAAATGAGTGAAGAACGGGTAAACAAGCCCAGTGATGTTGTTTCTGAAGGCGACAAAGTAACCGTAAAATTGGTGGCTATTGACGACCGTGGACGCCTGCAGCTGAGCATGAAAGCGGCGGCCCGCGAGCAGCAAGACAAAGGTCAGGGGGGTAAAAAGAATGGCAAACAACAAAGCTAAGGCTTCCAATAAAAACCATTGGGGTTTAGGCCGACGAGATGTGGGCATACTGTCTGTCGTCTTGTTTGTGATCGCCTACATTGCTGTTTCGGCAGCTATTAACAACGGTAGTTTGTTGCTGTATGGGCTATCGATCCTGCTGTTTGGATGGGGTTGTTACTACGTCTGGGCAGCCATTACCTGGCCACGAGCAATCAAGTAAATTAACAATAGTAGATACATGACCAAAACCGACAGCAAACTGGCACGACTTGACCAGATACGGGCAGACATCATAGCGAATCACGTCTGTCCTGATTTGGCCGCGTCGGCCACCCAATTGGTGTTTGGCGATGGTAACCCCAGTGCAGAACTGGTGTTTATCGGCGAAGCACCCGGCAAAAATGAAGACCTACAAGGTAAACCGTTTGTAGGGGCGGCCGGTAAATTTCTTAATGAAATGTTAGAAATGATTGGCCTTAGCCGCGCAGACGTGTACATTACCAATATCGTAAAATACCGGCCGCCCAATAACAGGGATCCGCTGCCGGAAGAAAAAGAAGCGTTCTTACCATATCTGGAGGAACAGCTAGAGGTAATTCAGCCCAAACTGACCATAACACTTGGTCGTCACAGCTTAAATTGCTTCTTGCCAGATCTGCAGATAAGCAAAGTGCATGGCCAACCAAAACGGTTTCAGGGAAGGGTTTACCTCCCACTGTTTCACCCGGCCGCCGCTTTGTATAACGGAGGCATGCGTCAAACCTTAATCGACGATTTTGCCCAAATTCCGACCATTTTAAAACTTATTTCGGATTCAAAACATTAATCTCTAATTTCCAGAAAGGAAACTATGAATAACAACAATCAACAACCCAAACGACCAACCGGACGTAAACCGGCGTCGCGACCAGCTAACAAACCAGCTGCACGAAACAACAACCAGAATCAGATGGGCACGGCTTCTAAGTCGAGCCGCGGGGCAGCTCTACGCGCTCAAAAACGCACCCAGGACGATGCACACCGGGCTTTGAATCAGTACGCTTTGGCTAACCCAACAGAAGCTACTAAGCCACGGCGGGCTAACCAGGTTACTGACGACTTTGATAAGCTCAAGATAACATTCTTGGGCGGTCAAGAGGCAATCGGTGAAAAAAATATGCAAGTCTTGGAGTGGCAGAACGATGCCATTATCTTGGACTGCGGCAACTATCTTGGTGTTGAATTACCAGGTGTAAATTACACGGTGGCTGACACAACCTACCTCGAAACCATCAAGCACAAGCTTAAGGGTTATGTAATTTCGCATGGACACCTTGATCACCTTGGCGGCCTCAAGCACATTGTGCCAAAATTCCCAGCTCCTATTTACGGGTCGCAGTTTACGCTGGGCGTTGTCCAGAAAACTTTTGAGGATATTGCCGCCGATACCGGCCTCCATTTTGAGCCGAAACTCATGGTCATGAACATGGATAACCATGAACGTCTCAAGCTTGGCACGTTTACGGTCGAATTAGTGCGTGTGACACACTCCGTTCCAGAATCCAGCGTTATTAGTGTTCATACTCCAGTAGGACGTATCATCAACACTGGTGACTGGCGTCTCGACCCAGAACCACTGGACGAAAAACCAACTGACGTTGAGCGTCTGCGCCAACTCGGTGATCAAGGCGTATTGTTACTTATGAGTGACAGCTGTAGTACCGAGAAACCAGGTCGCACACCAACTGAGTCCACGCTGCAAGATAGCTTCTACGACATCATCGATAAAGCCGAGGGTCGCATCTTTACGGCTATTTTCTCCAGTAACATGAACCGTGTACAGATGATCATCAACGGAGCAGTCAAATCTGGCCGCCGGGTGGCTCTAGACGGTCGGAGTATGATGAGCTATGCCGAAATCGCCGTCCGCCAAGGTTTACTCAAGATTCCTAAAGGCACCATTGTTACTATGCGAGACATTGCCAACATGCCAGATGACAAGATCCTCGTGATCTGTACTGGTGGGCAAGGCGAACCAAATGCTGCCTTGCAACGTATGGCTGAGGGTCAGCACAAGTACATCAAACTGCACCCAGGTGACACGGTGGTAGTCAGCTCCACACCAATTCCTGGTAACGAAGTTCGTTATGATGAAATCGGTAACGAATTGGCTCAGAAGGGCGTCCATTTGTATCGCCACCCAACCCACGAGATCGACGGCGTGGGCCCACTGCATGTTTCTGGCCACGCTCACCGCGACGAGAAGCGCGAAATCCTGCACATTGTTCGTCCCAAATACTTCCTGCCAATCTATGGCGGTTACTTAAGTCGACGTTACTACCAAGAAATGGCCATTGAAGAAGGTTGGGCTCGTAAAGATGTCATTATGGCCGAAAACGGCGAAACCTACTCGTTTACCGCCGACGGCTATGAAAAATCTGGTGAAGTGCCACACGGTAATGTCTTAGTTGACCAAACGGGTGCCATCGTCAGCGGTGTGGTCGTAAAAGACCGACTGGTCCTGGCCGAAGAAGGCTTGGTAGCTGTTATCCTGACAGTCGACAAAAAGACCGGTCAACTACTAACCAGCCCAGACATCATTAGTCGTGGATTCATCTACATGCGCGATAGTGAAGAACTCATGAACGCCTTCCGAACTGAACTCCGCCGAGCAGTTGGCCAACGCTTTAAACGGATCGATCTTGATCGCTTTAAGGCTGAGCTGAAAGACCACGTTACTCACTTCTTGTTTGAGCACACCCAACGCAGCCCGATTGTGATTCCCGTCGTCAATGTCGTGAATGGCAAGTCTGGCGAAAAGGGTCGGAGCGCCAGCAACAACGACCAAGCCAGCGACAGTGACAGTACGCCACCATCAGCAGACCCGACTCCAGAAGAAGTCGCCGCAACCCAACAACAACGCTTTCAAGAAATGCGAGCCCGTCTGCTCGGCCAAGATAAAGCACGTTCTGATTGACGAGCTTGCAACTGCGTGGTATAAACATAAGTACCATTACAAAAATAAAAGATAGGAAAACACATGAATCCTACCGATCCAGCTCCAGCCGCTGACCCAAACGCACCCGCACCGGATGCACCAGCAGCTGATCCTACAGCACCCGCAGCCGATGGCGTCTTTACACCATCAGGCGACCAAGGCGGGGACCAGGGTGGTGACGTTCCTGCTCCAGAAGCCCCGGCTCCTGTAGCAGACCCAGCTCCAGGTATGCCAGCTGAACCAGCTCCGGCTGATCCAACTGCACCTGCAGACGGTACTCCACCAGCTCCAGCCGTCTAATTGGACGAGCGAACTGCAAAAGCTACAGCATTGACAAATGTTGTAGTTTTTGCTATAGTTAGCGTATGGTAGAAACTCCACAAACGCCCATTAAGTAAGGTATAATTACAGCGTCAATGGCAAAAAAGAAAAAACAAACTCGCAAAAAGGCCCCTAAGAAGGCAGTCCAAGAAGTTGCAGAACCGTCGGTTTTTTGGCCGATGACTGGTGGCATTTTAATGATTATTCTGGCTGGCTTTTTGCTGTTAGGCGGCTTTGGTACGGGGGGAGCACTGCCTAAAAATATGTTTAATGGCGTCTACTGGGCGCTCGGTTGGACAGCCTACTTAACACCAGTCGCGCTGGTTTTTTGGGGTGTCTATAAGTTTAAAAGTGAAGATCACCAGATCCCGCTCGCCAAGCTCACCAGCATGGTGGCATTTTTAGTGTTCACGGCGGCGTGGGTGGCGGTAGCGTTTGGCACTGAGGTGTCGGCTGGTAGTATCAGCGGCGCACAGGGTGGTTCGGTTGGTAATCTAGTGGGCGGAGTGATGCTGAATGCCCTTGATAAGGTGCCAGCCAGCATACTGTTCTTTATACTAGCTGTTTTATCAGCCTTTATGGCTTTTGACGTATCGCCGAAAGCGATTCTTAAGCCCTTTGAGCTGCTCAAGCCGGCCAAAAATGATGACACCGACTTAGCCGAACTCAAGGCCCAAACTGCCGAGAATGGCTTTAAGTTAAACGAGGGTGTACCAGTGGAACACCATGGCGCCAAGGGTGCTCGCTTGAGTAGTTTCCGTAACAGCGCCCAAAAACTGGCACCCACTGAGGTTCATCAGGCTCTGACAACTGCCAGTGACCCCGATTGGAAATTCCCGGGTATGGACTTGCTGATTCAAAAACAGGATAAAGCCGACGCAGGTGACGTTGAAGGCAACGCCAAGATTATCAAAGACACCATGGACAACTTTAATATCCCGGTTGATATGGAAGGGGCTAACATTGGTCCACGCGTGACCCAGTATACGCTCAAGCCACCAACAGGGGTAAAGCTGACGAAGATTACTGCCTTAGACAACAACTTGGCGCTGGATTTGGCTGCTCACTCAATTCGTATCGAAGCACCAATACCGGGTAAACGTTTAGTGGGTGTAGAAGTGCCCAACGTTAAACCGGCCAATGTGCGGATTAGTTCTGTGATGGGGTCAAGCGAATGGCAGGCGCTCAATAGTCCTTTAAGCTTTGCGATTGGTAAGGACATTTCTGGCACACCGATTGTCGGTGATTTAGCGCGCATGCCGCACCTATTGGTGGCTGGTCAAACCGGATCAGGTAAGTCAGTCATGATCAACACGATCTTAACCAGTCTGTTGTACCGCAATTCTCCGGCCGATCTTAAACTTATCTTGGTAGACCCTAAGCAAGTAGAGTTGAAGCCGTACGACGATATTCCTCATCTGTTAACACCGGTTATTACCGAGCCCGAAAAATGTATCAGCGCCCTTAAGTGGACCGTGGCCGAGATGGAACGTCGCTACAAAGCGTTAAGTGACGTGCATCGCCGCAATATTGTTGAGTACAACAACCTCAAAAAAGAAGAAGGCATGCCATACATCGTAATTGTGATTGATGAGTTGGCCGACCTGATGATGATGGCAGCCCGCGATGTCGAGGCGCTGATTGTGCGTATTGCTCAGAAAGCCCGAGCTGTCGGGATTCACCTCGTCTTGGCTACCCAGCGGCCTAGTGTCGATGTTATTACCGGATTGATAAAGGCTAACGTCCCGGCCCGCATCGCCTTTACAACCGCCAGTCAGGTTGACTCACGAACAATTATCGACCAAATTGGTGCCGAAAAACTGCTGGGTCAAGGTGACATGTTGCTACTGACGGCTGATATGCCCAAGCCAAAGCGTGTTCAGGGTGCGTTGATTTCTGATGACGAGACCTTAAAGGTAACCGATTTTATCCGCATGCAGCGACCACCACAATATGACGAAGAGATTATTAGCCAGCCAGTTCAAATTGGCGGCGGCCGCAGTGGTTCGGCGGCAGACATTGACGCCGGTGATGAGCCTATCTTCCAGGATGCCGTTCGAGTAGTGGTGGAGGCCGGCAAAGCCAGCACCAGCCTACTGCAGCGTCGCTTGCGCATTGGTTACGGCAAAGCCGCACGTTTAATTGAAACGATGGAAGAACAGGGCATAGTGGGGCCGGCTGATGGCTCTCGGCCCCGTGAAGTGCTGATTAGTTCTGTTGGCGAAGTCTTTGGTCAAGCAGATGCAGGACCAGTAGAAGAAGCCACCGACTACAACGATACAACTGAAGAATAATCACTCGGGCAGGGCAAGCCTTGCTGCTCATGCTTAAAGTTGGTATAGTTACCCCTAGTAAATAGGGCCTTAACTTTATCGTGAAAAATAAAAAAACCGGTCTGTCACATGCCATAGCGGGGAAACGAGTGTTTTCACTGGTCGCGGTGGTTTTGATTTTTAGCGTTGCTGGAGCATTCTTTTTACGATCGTCTTTTGCCGCCAGTAACTATGTTTCCTCTGGTGTTGTTACCGACCAGAACAATAAGCCGGTGCAGGGCGTCGTCTTTCAGGATTGTCACGACAATCTTCGCACCACCAACGCCTCAGGATACTATCAATACGCTTATAACCAGTGGCAGCAATACTGCATACGTGTAAAGTCATTACCGCAATATGTCAGTCGCCCGGTCGCGACCAATCGACGCCCTGAGCAATCTAACAATGATTCATATGAGTGGCAGATTGCTGGGGCTAACTGCTATCACAACACGACCTATTGTGGTCCCAATGGAATCTCGGTGAAAACTGATATACAGGTGACATATATGGATCTGTCACCAGAGAATGCCTTTAACTTTAAGGTGACTTATTCACCTCCTGCGCCACCAGCAGGCGGTGGAGGTGGCGGTGGCTCTGGCGGAGGCGGCAGCACAGGCGGTGGCGGCAGCACGGGGGGCGGCGGCACGTCGTCCGGAGGCGGCAGCACCAGCTCGGGTGGCGGTAGCACCTCGACTGGCGCCCGTGGTACTGGCGGTGGTAGTGGTAGCGGACAAAGTGCCGCCGCCCCCGACACAACCGCTCCTTCAACACCAGGGAATGTTTCGGCAGTAGCAGACGAGACGAATAAGACGGTCAAACTGACGTGGGATGCCTCGACCGATAATGTTTCGGTGGCTGGCTACAGCATAGATCGCTCGAGCGATCAGCAAACGTGGGATAGTGTGGCCGGACAGGTGACCGATACTAACTTTGAGGACAACACTGTGTCGTTTGGTGCCACCCTGTATTACCGAGTCAGAGCTTTTGATGCAGCTGGGAACACGTCTGACTATTCTACTGCTCAAGTTACTACCAGTGATTTCTCGGCAAATGCACATGCCGATCAAGACAGCAGCGTTGATTCTGAGGATGGAGTGGTTACGGTTAACATCCCCTCAGGAGCAGTCACTGAGGACGTCTTCTGTAGTGTGCAGATAGTGAATAATGTCTTATCGCCAGATGTCGAAGGCTATCAGTTAGCCAGTGGTCCATACGAAATCACCTGTCGTAAGAAAGATGGAACGGCTCTCACCAGTTACGGACAATCACTGACGGCTACGATTCATCTGGGGACCAACCAGCTCAAAAAAGCTGGCACCCTGGTGTACTTTGGGCAAAAAGACACCAATTGGGATCGTCTGACCATCACCAGCCACGATAAGAAGGCTAAAACCGATTCAGTCGACCTGACAGACCACCAAATCTTCACCATCATGAAACAGCACAAGAAGAAATCCGTCTGGGTAGTACTCTTCCAGATACTCCTGGTAATTGGGCTGATTGTGGCTGCAGTGATCGCTTTCTTACGCTTCCGCCGCCGCCGCCAACTGCAGGGTCAATACGACGACTATTTGCACAAATCTCGTGGCTACTAGAATAGCCGACCAACCCTTGAATAACAGAGAAGAATAGGGTATACTAGCTGAGCTATTGGCAACTTCAGGTTACTGCATTCTATGAGCGAGTAGCCTTAACCCAAAGGAAGGAGTTTGGATGAACCAATATGAATTGGCCGTTCTCTATCACCCCGATTTAGAGGTAGATTTGAGTAAAGCCGAGCAAAAAGTTACCAAGCTTATCACCGATAATGGTGGTAAAGTGGTGGCAACTGACAACTGGGGTAAGCGCAAGCTGGCTTACCAAATCAAGAAGCAGGAGCATGCTGTCTACGTGTTTTATACCGTAGAGTTACCTCCCGAAGCGCCGGTTAAGATTGAGGCCACCCTCAATATCACCGACGAAGTTATCCGCTACTTGTTAACCAAGCCGGATCTTAAAGCCATCGCCAAAGCCGAACAGCTCAAGGCCGAAAAAGCCAAAAAAGCTGCCGAGCGAGGCGACAAGTCTGACGACGAAACCGAAGAGTAGTCAGACAGAACATTAACAATCGTTTAAATAACTTGCATACCCATTTGGGGAGCAGTATTGTACGAGTACAACAAATTAATACCCGGGATATAATTCCTACAAGGAGGGTAGCCAGATGGCACGATCATTTAACCAAGTAACATTAATGGGTAACCTTACCCGTGACCCAGAGTTACGACAAACACCCAAGGGCCAAAGCGTGTGTAGCTTTAGCTTAGCGCTTAACCGCGCCTACAAGGGTGCTGACGGCGAGTGGCAAGAAACCACCGATTACGTTGATATCGTAGCGTGGGGGCCTTTAGGAGAGCGCGTAGCGCAATATGTTACTAAAGGTCGCCCAGTATTGGTAAGTGGTCGTTTGCAAAGCCGTAGCTGGGAACAAGACGGTCAAAAACGCAGTAAGGTAGAAGTCATCGCAGGCGATGTTACCTTCTTGGGTGGCCGAACCGATGGTCCCAGTAGCGACTACAGCGATAGCAGTGCTGCGCCAAGCAAACCAAAACCAGCCAAAAAAGCCAAAGAAGATGATGTCGTCATCGAGGACATCGGCGAAGAGCCCATCAATCTCGACGACATCCCATTTTAGTAGTTAAGGAGTTACATGACTTCATCAGAGCTGGAATATCCCCTCATGATTGAGTGTGATGGCGGATGTCCAAATTGCCCACTTAGTGGGGCTAAACCAGAGTTGTTTAAAGCCGTTGGTTATATCGCTCGGACCGAGCGACTGCGTAACCCATTTCGGTTCAACATCTTGCGACAAGGAGACAAGGCCATTGAGCGCTACGATGCTGCTCGGGAGGCTCTTGACGTCGCGGGCGTAGAAGATCCGTTGAATCATGTAAATACCGTCATTAAAGCCACAACTATGGTTGTGCAAGAGCACTGTGAGCAAATCTCACATCTCGCCGAAAGATTAGGAGGAGAATAAACCTATGGCAAAGATTTTTAAATACCGAACAGATGTTCCATTTTTTGACTACAAGGACTTCAAAACCTTGCAGCGCTACGTAAACACCTACGGGCAAATCGAAACCCGCAAAAAAACCGGCCTGACCGAGAGTCAGCAGCGTCGATTAGCGGTTGCAATCAAGCGTGCCCGCCACATCGCTCTATTACCATTCGTCGCTAACAACTAGGAACGGCCATGGCATTAGGAGTAACCGACCTCAAAAAAGGTCAAATATTTCAGATGAACGGTACACCGTACCGGGTAGTTGAGTATGCCCAAAAAGTGATGGGTCGCGGTGGCTCAATCGTAAACGTTAAGATTAAAAGCCTCATCGACGGGAAAGTCTTGGACAAAACCTTTAAAGGTAACGAATCGATTGAGGCTGCCGATGTCACTAACCAAACGGTGCAGTATCTATATAACGATGGCAGCACCTACTTTTTCATGGATCAAACCAGCTACGAGCAGTTTGAGATTCCATCAGAGATTATTGGTGACATGGCTGGCTACATGAAAGAAGGTGATGCCGTCATAGCCCAGCTATTTAACGGGCAGGTTATCACCATTGAACTGCCTAAAAATGTGCCACTCAAAGTTACCTATACCGAAGATGCCGTTAAAGGTGACACCAGTTCGGCTATCACTAAGAATGCCGAGCTCGAAACCGGTATTACCGTCAAGGTGCCAGCTTTTGTGAAGACTGGTGATTTGATTTCTGTCGATACCGCAACGGGTGCCTACCGCGAACGCGTTAAGGACTAGCATGTCACGTCAGCGTCTGGATCAAGAGTTAGTACAGCGCAAACTGGCAACCAGTCGCAGCCAAGCCGAAAACGCCGTTAAACTAGGCCACGTAAAGGTCAATGGCAATATTGCCAGCAAAGCCGCCCAACAGGTTACCCCGGGCGACAAGATCAGTCTTGTGACCAGTGAACAATATGTTTCCAGAGCGGCGCTCAAGCTAGCCTCGGTGGCCGAGCGGCTACAATTAGTGTTCAATCACAAAATACTGTTGGATGTTGGCAGCAGCACTGGAGGATTTACAGATTACGCGCTGCAGCATGGGGTAGCTCGGGTTATTGCTGTTGATGTGGGCAAAGAGCAATTGCACCCCAGTTTACGCACTAATCCGAACATAGAATTGCATGAGCAAACTGATATCAGAGCTATCAAGCGCTTGAGCACGACGCCAGACATCGTAGTGATAGACGTCTCGTTTATTTCGTTGCGGGAGATTCTGCCACACGTTGCAACCTTGATTGTGCCGACCACCCAGGTTGTAGCCATGCTCAAGCCACAGTTCGAGGCGGGGTCTGCCAACAAACACAAGGGTGTTATCAAAAATGAACACTTACGGCGCGACATCCTCAAAGACTTTGAGCAGTGGGTCCGGCAACACTACGTCATAATCGACAAAGCCGACTCACAAATAGCCGGCACTAAAGGAAACGTCGAACGCTTCTATCTACTGCAACGAGGACAGGCATAGTATACTGAGGTTAAACCCGTGGGCATCACATAAGAGAAAATGAGACGATAATACATGTACTTCAAAGACCGCGCACAAGCCGGCAAGCTACTCGCTAAGAAACTTGCACCGTATCAGCCCAAAAACTGCGTAGTAGTGGCGCTGAACCGTGGTGGTGTGATTGTTGGGGCGCAGATTGCCATGCAGCTACACACCAACCTCGTCATGTTGCTGACAGAGAACATTAGTCTGCCGGGCTTGAATGATTCGTTTGCGGCGCTCAACACCAACAATCTTATGACCTATAACAAAGCTTTTTACAGTGGGGAAATTGAGGAATTGTCCTCTGAGTATTATCACTTTATTGAGCAGCAGCGGATGGAAAAACTACACAAACTACACGCCCTGCTTGGGGCCGAGGGTGAAATTCAGCCAGACTTGCTCAACCGCCACATTATTATTTTAGTCTCCGACGGCCTTGCGACCGGATTTTCGCTGGATGTAGCCATGGACTATCTGAAGGTGATTCGCTCCAAGAGTATTGTGGTGGCCACGCCGATTGCCAGCGTCTCGGCGGTGGATCGAATGCACTTAGTGGGGGATGATGTGGTCTGTTTGGACGTGCGCGAAAACTTCTTTACGACCGATCATTATTACGACGACAACACACTTCCGGAAACCGACAGCCTATTTAAGATTATGCGCAATATTTCTCTGAGTTGGATGGTAAGCCCAACCGCTCAACGGATTTCGCAAGAGCATGCTGCCAGCCGGCAAACTGCGTAATTTTTGATGTAGTCGACCCAACGTGCTAGACGTTAAAGCGGAACTCGACCACGTCGTTGGGTTGCATGACGTAATCCTTGCCCTCGGTCCGCAGTTTGCCGGCGGCCTTAGCGGCGGCTTCGGAGCCGGCCGTTACGAGGTCATGGTAGTCGACAACCTGGGCGGCGATGAAGCCGCGTTCGAAGTCCCCATGAATCACGCCGGCGGCTTGCGGGGCAGTGGCGCCAACCGGAATCGTCCAAGCCCGGATTTCTTTATCACCGGCCGTGAGGTAGCTTTGCAAGCCCAGTGTCGTATAGGCAGCATGAATCAATTGAGTCAAACCAGATTCGCTGACGCCGTAACTCTCTAGTAGCTCACGACGGTCGGTTTCTGACAAACCGCGCAACTCACTTTCGAGTTTAGCGGATACAAACACGGCTTGGGCAGGGGTGACCAGCTTGGCTAGTTCGGCCTGTTTTGCTTGATCTGTTAGGCAGGGTTCATCAACATTAAATAGATAGATGACAGGCTTTAATGTAATTAGTTGTAATTCGTGCAACATCCAGCCCCATTCTTCCTCTGTAAAGTCGTCATTTTTGGTGTGAAGAGGGGTTCCGGCGTCGAGTATTTGCAAGGCTCTTTCTGCCACCTCTGTTAACCCTTTGAGTTTTGGGTCGGCTTTAACCTCTTTACTGAGGCGGGGTAAGCGATTTTGGAGGGTTTGTAGGTCGGCCAGCACCAGTTCGGTGTTAATCACCTCAATATCCCTGGCGGGATCAGCGCTGCCATCTATGTGCGTCACATCTGGGTCATCAAATGCTCGCACCACATGACAGATGGCCTGACAGGTACGAATGTGGCTCAAAAACTGGTTTCCGAGCCCTTCACCCTTACTAGCGCCAGCGACTAGTCCGGCTACATCCACGAACGTAACAGAGGCGGGCACTAGCTTGGCAGACTGGTATAGTCCGGCTAGTTTACTGAGGCGGTCATCTGGAATCGGCACAATACCGGTGTTGGGCTCAATGGTAGCAAACGGGTAATTAGCCGCTAAGATGTTGTTATCTGTTAGGGCGTTAAACAGGGTAGATTTGCCCACATTGGGCAGACCAACAATGGCGATTTGTAGGGAACTCATTCCGGCTATTTTAGCATACTCAACAGGGGTAGGGAATACACAAAAGTATTGACAAATTCAACCACCCCTGATATAATACTCCATGCTACACCTTGGGAGTGTGGATGCACCTTCGTAATCATGAGGCAAAGAAGCACGCGCTGTATGTGGTCGCTTGGCGTGTGTGGAGCAAATAGCGAAACCGGCGTGCATAATCCATTTATTCATATAATGGTGGGAAACTTGCAGCTTGGTTTTGGCCAGGCTTTTTTATTTATTAAGCCACTTCAACTTT
Source organism: uncultured Candidatus Saccharibacteria bacterium (assembly GCA_964494415.1). Taxonomy (GTDB): domain Bacteria; phylum Patescibacteriota; class Saccharimonadia; order Saccharimonadales; family OMJO01; genus CAZBRC01. Next base: position 1,037 of record CAZBRC010000001.1, on the reverse strand, counting down.
GTCAAACTCGTGAAAACGAAGGTGTGTCTGCCCCTTGGCTGTACGCACTTTGATAGATCAGACAAGATGTACGTCCTCCCCAGGAGCATTTGCGCTCAGCTGCTATAAGTAGGTGAGTGGGAATGCTCCTAGGTGAGTAGATATACATCAGCAATTCGTAAACCCCCAACCCAACCCCAACCCCTGTTCCAGCCAACCCTTCAGACCCTGTTCCCAACCACGACCGGGAACCTACCAGAGAGGCATTACCATGAAGAGCATTGCTGCGAAGATTTCGGCGAGTTTCGCCGTCATCTTCCTGTTCATCGCGCTCACTGCGAACGCGATGTTCGGCTGTCACGGTACGGTCGCCGGCACGGTCAACTGCGACCCGCAGACCGGCCAGCAGATCGCGACCTGGAAGCTCCACTTCCCCCTGTCCAGCCCCGTCGAGGACTGGCAGACGCCCGACGTGTCCATGCGACTCGTCAGCGACCCGGGTGGTGAGACCCCCAACGGCACTTCCACGCGTGCGAACGGCGACATCACGGTCATCCAGCGTTTCGACGGTTCGTCGACGGAGACCGTGAACTACGCGCCCGAGCTCACGTGGGTCAAGGACAACGGTGACGTCATCACGACGAACACCGCCGAGTCGGCGAGCATCACGCTCCCCGGCGACTGCAAGGCTCCCATCCCCACGTCGGCCACGGGTTCCGTGAACCAGTCGGCCTGCAACACCAGCAGCGACGTCGAGACCTGGACGGTCGCGTTCGACGTCACCGGTGAGCCGGACGCTTCGGCGGACGTCACCTACAACTGGACGGCGGAAGGGCACACCTACGACGGGACGCTCGGGAACTTCGGCATCGGCAGTCACACCGCCGAGATCGACACCCCCGACTGGGCGACGCCCGGGATGCAGCTCATGCTGACGGTGGACTACACCATCGCCGGCAACGAGAGCAAGCCCGGTCTCATCGCGCAGATCAACCCCGTCAAGGGTACATGCAAGGCGACCCCCCCGGCCGAGCCGACCGACGTCAGCAACCCCCCGG